>JBCBPG010000940.1:0-1801 GCA_039820865.1 Pseudomonadota bacterium | reverse complement strand
CGGGGGGCTCGGCAGCGTGCCGGGCGCGCTGGTGGGGGGCCTTGCACTGGGGCTGATCGAGAGCGTCGCGGGATCGGTCTTCGGGCCGCAGCACGCGATCCTGGTCGGCTTCCTGCTGATGCTGGTGCTGCTGCTGGTCCGCCCCACCGGCCTCGTCGGCGTGAAGGGCTACGAGTGATGCGGGAGATTGCCGGCTGGACGCTCTTCGCGGTCTGGATCGCGGCGCTGGCGGCGGCGCCGTTCCTCGGCGACAACTACACGGTGCGGATCGCGATCTCGATCGTGATGTTCTCGGCGCTGGCGCAGTCCTGGAACTTCATCGGCGGCTTCACCGGCTATCCGTCGCTCTCGACCGCGGCCTTCTTCGGGATCGGCGCCTATGTCGGCGCGATCGCCCAGCGCAACGGCGTGCCGCTGGTGCTGGCCTGGGCGCTGGCGGTGATCGCGGTGGCGGCCTTTGCGGCGCTGCTGGGCGCGGTGATCCTGCGGCTGCGCGGGCACTACTTCGCCATCGGCTCGATCGCCATCGTCGAGATCGCGCGCCTGATCGCCTCGTCCTGGAGCGAGGTGACGGGCGGGGGCAACGGGCTCAACGTGCCGCTGATGAAGGGCG
The DNA here is from genome assembly GCA_039820865.1 of Pseudomonadota bacterium. Classification (GTDB taxonomy): domain Bacteria; phylum Pseudomonadota; class Alphaproteobacteria; order Rhodobacterales; family Rhodobacteraceae; genus Thermohalobaculum. Next base: position 1,188 of record JBCBPG010000940.1, on the reverse strand, counting down.
GGCCCGAGGTCGTCTCGATGTTCGTGCTCTACGCCATGATGGCCGTGCTGCTGATGGCGGTGGCGGCGACGGCGCTGGTGGCGCGCGGGCGGCTCGGCTTCGGGCTGCGCTGCATCGAGCAGAACGAGGACGCGGCCGACATGGTGGGCATCGACACCACCCGCTACAAGGTCGCGGCCTTCGTCCTCTCGGCCGTCTTCTGTGCGGCCGTGGGGGCGATCTATGCCAGCTGGGTCGGCTATATCGATCCGACCGACAGCTTCTCGATCCTGCTGACGCTCAAGGCACCGGTCATGGCGCTGCTGGGCGGCGCGGGCACGGTGCTGGGCCCCGTCGCGGGGGCGGGCGCCTTCGTGCTGCTGGAGGAGATCTTCTGGGCCAATTTCCTCGAATGGAACCGCGCGATCCTGGGCGGCGTCATCGTGGTGCTGATCTTCTTCCTGCCGGGCGGCCTCCTCGGCCTCCGCCTCGCCGGCCTCGGCGCCCGCAAGCCGACCCCGCCGCCCGCGACCGCGGAGACGCCGCGATGACCGCGCTTCTCGCCCTCGACGGCCTGTCCAAGCGCTTCGGCGGGCTCAAGGCGGTCTCGGACGTGTCCTTCACGCTGAACGAGGGCGAGATCGTCGGCCTGATCGGCCCGAACGGCGCAGGCAAGACGACACTCGTCAACCTGATCACCGGCGTCCACCGCGCCAGCGCCGGGCGCGTGGTGTTCGAGGGGCGGGACGTGACCGCCCAGCGCCCCTTCGAGGCCGCGCGCCGGGGCCTCGCGCGCACCTTCCAGATCGTCCAGCCCTTCCCCAAGATGACGGTGCTGGAGAACGTCGCCGCGGGGGCCGTCTTCGCGGGTGCCGCCGGCTCGATGGCCGAGGCGCGCGAGGCGGCGGCACGCGAACTCGCCTTCGTCGGTCTCGACACCGTCGCCGACACGCCCGCCTCGGCGCTGACGCTGCCCAACCGCAAGCGCCTGGAGCTGGCCAAGAGCCTGGCGATGCGCCCGCGTGTGCTGCTGCTGGACGAGGTGAACGCCGGTCTCAACCCGGCCGAGATCGACGGCGCGCTCGACCTTATCCGCCAGATCGCCGGGCGGGGCGTGACGATCCTGATCATCGAGCACCTGATGAAGGTCGTCCTCTCCGTCTCGGAGCGCCTGCTGGTGCTGCATCATGGCGAGCTGATCGCCGAGGG
>JBCBPG010000939.1:0-1803 GCA_039820865.1 Pseudomonadota bacterium | reverse complement strand
GGCGATCTGCGCGCCCAGCATCGCGACGCGGAAGCGGTTGGGATAGGGCAGGATCTGGCGCAGCATCCAGCGCAGCGCCCGGTCATGCCAGGGCCGCGTATAGGTCTTCTCGATGTATTCGCGCGCGTGGTCGACGAGGTGCATGTAATGCACGCCCGAGGGGCAGGTCGTCATGCAGGCGAGGCAGGAGAGGCAGCGGTCGATATGCTTGACCGTCTCGCGGTCGGCCGGCCGGCCCTCCTCCAGCATCTGCTTCATCAGGTAGATGCGCCCGCGCGGACTGTCGAGCTCGTCGCCCAGCACCTGGTAGGTCGGGCAGGTCGCGGTGCAGAACCCGCAATGGACGCATTTGCGGATCACCTGCTCGGCGCGGGCCGTGCCGGGATCGGCCAGCTGGGCCTCGGAGAAGTTCGTCTGCACGGCTCAGGGCTCCAGGGGCAGGACGCGGGTCTCGAGCCCCGCCTCGTCGAACAGGATGGCGCCGGGTGCGACGACGGCCTCGGCCGCCATGACGCCGCGCACCGTGTCGATCGCCGCGTCGATGTCGCCGGCGGTGAAGTCGATATAGACATGCGCCTGGCCGTGCCCCTCGCCCCAGACGCCGCCGAGCGAGCGGGCGCGGAGCGCGGCATCCAGCGCCTCGGCCACCTGCCCGCGCTCGGTCACCTGGTCGAAGGGCTGCGCCTCGGTCCGCGCGAGGCGCAGGCCGAGGAAGCTCTCGGCATGGCGGGTATAGCGGCAGGCGGCGATGCGGATGCCGGCCTGGCGGGCGGCCGCCAGGTCCGGGTGGCGCGTCGCGTAGGTGATCGTGTCGCCGCGCGGATCGTCCTGCCAGTCGTTCAGCGCGGGGTCATAGCGGAAGAGCGTCTCGCCGCCATCGGCGCGCTGGTCGGCAAAGGGCTCGGCCGGGATCGCGTCGCGGAGCGAGCGCAGCGCGGCCGTCCATTCCGCGTGGAAGGCCGCCAGCCAGTCGGCGCCTTCGTCGCGCTTGCCGAAGAGCCGGCCGAGCAGGCCGCCGCCCTGGCGCTCGCCCCGGGTCGTGCCCAGCCAGTCGCGCTCGACCGCCTCGCCGGCCAGGACCGAGAAGGCGACGCCCGCCTCGCCGCCCAGCCGCTCGGCGTCGCCGGGGCCGATGCCGACGATGTCGAGCGTGCCGTGCTCGGAGGGCTCGGCGCGCGCGCCGGTCAGCTGGACGCGCCCACCCGCGCGCCCGAGGAGCTGGCCCGCCGCCCGCTCGACATCGGGCGCGGGCGGGCGCGGTTCGGTGAGCGCCATGCGCGGATGGTCCGGCGCCGCGGCCATCAGCGCATCGACCAGCGGCCGGTCCTCCTGGCGCAGCTCCGTCGAGAGCGCCAGCATGTGCGCCTTGTCCGATCCGGCGGCGCTACCGGGGCCAAACTCCCACTGGATGCGATCGTCGAAGGGGCCGAGGATGCGGGCCATCGCCTCGGGGATCACGACCTGCATCTCGCCCGTCGTGCGGCCGTCGAAGACATCGGCCAGCGCGTCCGCCTCGGCCATGAAACGCGCCCAGACGCCCGGGATCTCGGCGGCGACCGAGGGCTCGGGGCGCGCGGCCCAGAAGGCGTGGGCGGCGGTCATCCCATCCTCCCCGGGTTCAGGATCCCGCGCGGATCGAAGCGCTGGCGCAGGCCCTCGGCAAGGCGCGCGACGGGGCCGGGCTGGTCTGGCTGCTCACCCCCGACACCGGCGATGCCGGCGCCGCGGCGATCCGGGCCGAGACGGCCGCCACCGGCGGGCATGCGACGCTGATCCGTGCCGCGGCGCCCACGCGCGCGGCCG
>JBCBPG010000938.1:0-1807 GCA_039820865.1 Pseudomonadota bacterium | reverse complement strand
GCGGTGGATCGAACTGGCTCGCGGCGGGATGACCCTCGCAGATCTCCCCGATCCCGGTCAGAATGCAGCTGTTCATCACCGCGAAGGCAGGCTCACAGCCGTTGTCGCGGGCGGCGCCCAGATCGCCGAGGGCGGCCTGCGAGCCCCAGCCGTTCTCGACAACGTAGGTGTCGGATGTCGCGAAAACGAGCGCGACCGCGACCGGGTTGCAGGCGTAGGTGGTGTTGCCGTCCTTGTCGACGACCGGGCAGTCGTAGGGGGCGTCGACAGTGAGCGTCGCGGTGCCGGTCGCGCAATCGCGCTCCCAGTCGGTAACGCCGTAAGGGCCCGACGGCGCCTCGTCGGTAAGGCTCTCGCATGAGACAGGCTCGAACCCACCACTGACATGGTGGGTCTTGACGGTCTTGTTGCAGTCGTTCGGATCACAGGTTTCGTAGCTGTAGCGCCACTCGCCGGCGACGAGATCCACGTCCAGGGCCCCCATGCTGTGAGGGCGTGTAAACGGTGGAGAGATGCTGAGATCGAGGTCAAGGGGCTCGCCGGGAACAAGCGCGACGGTCGCGCCCTGTTCGAGGATCGAAAGGCCTCCGGGCCCGTCGAAGCGCAGGCAGGCGCGTGCCTCCTCGAAAGAAAGCGCCTTCTCAACCAGTGTGCCGGGAACGCTCACCGTCTCGCAGGCCGCAAAGGTCTCCTCGAGGCGAGAAAGTTCGTTCAGCGTTCGCAGCTCGGCATAGAACTCCGGGTCGCTCGTCTGGATCGAGAGCGGCGTGCTGTCGCGGGTCTGCGAGGTGATGCCCCAGGCAACGCCATGCGGGGACGTCGCAGCGACATCTTCGAGTGCCTTGGCGCCAGCGACACCCGCCGTGCTGAGCGCCTCTGGATCGCCGAAGATCGCCTCGAGATCGGCGGCGCCGCCATGCGTCGCGCCGGGAAAGATCTCGTCGATCGAGATCGAGGTGTCCGGAATGACCACCGAGCCGGCGCCCTGGCCGAGGGTCAGCGTGCCGGCATCATAGCTGCCGAGATCCGCCGCCGGATCGAAGATCAAGCCTGGAGCGACGCTGTTCGCATCGGCCGCGGCGTCGTCGAGTGCATCCGCATAGGGCTTCAGCGTCGTGTTGACGAGCACGCTCGCCGAGATCAGCAGACAGACCGCGGCGCGCAAAGAGCGCTCCACGACGCTGCCGAAGAGACGGACCAGGGCCGCGCGGTTCATGGGATGACCGCCGTGCAGCAGTCGTTCCAGCGCCAGACGAGATGCACGTTGTCGCCGTCGCCGGGGATGTTGCGCCACTCGCCCCAGGCAAAGAGGTGCTCGCCGAGCGCATGACGGCCGTTGGCCTCGGCCAGCGGGTGGAGCTGTGAGAACTCGTACTGGCTCTTCGGCATGAAGATGTCGATCTGCGCCTCGCACATGGTGTCGCTGCCCATGGTTCTGCGGGCGAGACCGCGACGGTGCATCGCGGCGAGGGCACGGGCCGCCAGGAGAGAGGTGGTTTCCGGGCGGGCATGCGGTGCGAGATCGGTGCCGGAAAGCGGATAGAGGAGCCCCCAGCTGCCCGCACACCAGAAGAGTTCGTCGATCGGGTAGCCGGTGTTCGCCCCGGCCGCGTCGGCCAGGCAGGCCGCCTGGGCGGGCAGCGTGGAGGTCAGCGTGATCTCGGGCGTGGTCCAGAAGGCAAGCGCGTCGTTGTTCCAGGTCGGGTCCAGCTCGGAGAGGTACATGACGTCGAGATCCGCGAAGCCATCGGCCATGCAGCGATCGACGCCGAGCAGGTCCAGCATGAAGAGGACCGGGAACGCCCAG
>JBCBPG010000937.1:0-1810 GCA_039820865.1 Pseudomonadota bacterium | reverse complement strand
TCACGCCGACCGAGCGGGGCACCGTGCCGGTCGCCGTCCTCCTCGGCCTCGCCATGGGCGCCGAGGACGATCTCGCCGCCCGCGCCGAGGTCCACCACCGCCACGACGATCATCACCACGACGACGACCACCACGGCGACGATCACCACCATCACGACGACGACCACCACGACCATGATCATCACCACGACCACAGGCATGACCACGGGCACGACCACGACCACGGGCACGATCATGGCCACGACGCCTTCGAGAGCTTCGTCGTCGACCTGCCCCCCGTCGCCGACCCGGGCGCGCTGGCCGACAGGGTGCAGGCGGCAATCCGCGCCCACGCGCTCCTGCGCGTGAAGGGCTTCGCCGCGGTCGAGGGGCGGGCGATGCGGCTGGTGCTGCAGGCCGTCGGCCCCCGCGTCGACACGCATTACGACCGGCCCTGGGCGCCGGGCGAGGCGCGGGACGGCCGGCTCGTCGTGATCGGCCTCGCCGGCATCGACCGCGCCGCCGTCGCCCGGGCGCTGGCGGGCGAGGCCGCGCTTCAGCCCGCCGGCTGAGCGCCATGCCCGCGCCCGGTCACGTGCCCCGACCCGCTTGCGACCCTGCGCCTCGCGCCGCGCCGGCCGGTCGCGTGGCGGTGGTCGAGACCGGCGTCCGCCACCCGGACGCGCTGGCGATGATCGCGGGGTCCGAGGCCTGGCTGGCGGCGATCTACCCGCCGCATCTGCGCTATGCCCTCGACCCCGAGGAGCTGGTCGCCGCCGGCACCCGCTTCGTCACCGCCTATCTCGACGACCGGCCGGTCGGCTGCGGCGGCCTCGCCTTCTGCCGCGACGGCGACGAGGCCTGGGCCGAGCTCAAGCGCATCTATGCCGATCCCGCCTGGCGCCGGCGCGGCATCGCGACCACGGTCGTCGCCGCGCTGGAGGCGATCGCGCGCGCGGGCGGCGCGACGCGCCTCCGCCTCGAGACCGGGCTCGCCAGCCCCGACGCGCTGGCCCTCTACGACCGGCTCGGCTATCGCCGCCGCGGCCCCTTCGGCGCCTATGTCGAGAACGGCTCGAGCGTCTTCATGGAGAAGCCCGCCTGATGCACCTGCTGCAGGCCCAGAGCGGGGCGATCGCCGACGGAGCCGAGCCCGTCGATCCCGGCCAGGACCCCGCCGACATCGTCGTGATCTCGGCCAACGATGCCGAGATCGCGGCGCTGGCCGATGCCCATGCCCGGCTGCGGGCGGCGGGCGGCCCGGTGGCGTCGCTGCGGCCGACGCTGAGGCTCGCCCGGCTCGCCTGGCTCGGCCACCCCTTCTCGGTCGACCGCTACATCGACCGCACGCTGGGGGGGGCGCGGCTGGTGGTGGCGCGGGTCCTGGGGGGCGAGGCCTACTGGCCCTATGGCATCGAGCAATGTGCCGCGCGGCTGCATCCCGCCGGCATCGCCTTCTGCGCGCTGCCCGGCGACGACCGCGAGGACACCTCGCTGGCGCGCGTCTCGACGGTCGGGGCCGAGGACCGCCTCGCGCTCTGGGCCTACCTGGCCGAGGGCGGGCCGGAGAACGCCGAGCACTTCCTGCGCCTCGCCGCCCACCTGATCGGCGAGGGCGAGCGCCCGCCCGCCGCCGTCCCCCTCCTTCGCGCCGGCGTCTACGCGCGGGGCATGGTCTCGGCGTCGGCGCCCGCCGCCACGGTGCCTGCCGGCACGGTGGTCGCCGCAACGGTGCCCGCCGGCACGGTGACCGCCGCCGCGCCGCCCCCCGGCTGGGCACAGGGCCGCCCGGTCGCGGCGCTTGTCTTCTACCGCGCGCTCCTCCAGGGCG
>JBCBPG010000936.1:0-1813 GCA_039820865.1 Pseudomonadota bacterium | reverse complement strand
GGAGACGCTGCTCGCCACCTGGGGCGTGTCGCTGATCCTGCAGCAGGCGGTGCGCACCATCTTCGGGCCCAACAACCGCGAGGTCGGCAACCCCGACTGGATGTCCGGCGCCTTCGAACTCGGCCAGATGACGATCACCTACAACCGCCTCTGGATCCTGCTCTTCGCGCTGACGGTGTTCGCGCTCCTCCTGCTGCTGCTCAAGAAGACACCGCTCGGGCTCCAGATGCGCGCGGTCACCCAGAACCGGCGGATGGCGGCGTCGATGGGTATCCGCACGGGCTGGGTCGACGCGATGACCTTCGGCCTCGGCGCCGGGATCGCGGGGATCGCGGGCGTCGCGCTCAGCCAGATCGGCAACGTGTCGCCCAATCTCGGCCAGTCCTACATCGTCGACAGCTTCATGGTCGTGGTCTTCGGCGGTGTCGGCAACCTGTGGGGCACGCTGGCCGGCGCCATGACCCTCGGCATCGCGAACAAGTTCCTGGAGCCTTACGCCGGCGCCGTTCTCGGCAAGGTGCTGGTGCTGGTGATCATCATCCTGTTCATCCAGAAGCGCCCGCGCGGCATGTTCGCGCTGCGCGGCCGGGCGGTGGAGCAGTGACGATGGCACCCGAGGACACGCGCAGTGCTGCCGAGGCGCTGGTCGCCCGCTACTACGCCGCCTTCAATGCCGGCGACACGGACGCGATGCTCGCCTCTGTGGCCGAGGACCTGCGCCACGACGTCAACGAGGGCGCGCCCCGGATCGGGCGCGAGGCCTTCGCCGCCTTCAACGCCCACATGACGCGCTGCTACCGCGAGCGGCTGGAGGACATCGTGGTGATGACCGACGCGACCGGCACCCGCGCCGCGGCGGAGTTCACCGTCCACGGCACCTATCTCGCCACCGACGAGGGGCTGCCGGAGGCTGCCGGCCAGACCTACGTCCTGCCGGCCGGCGCCTTCTTCGAGGTCCGCGACGGTCTGATCGCGCGCGTCACCACCTACTACAACCTCCGCGACTGGATCGCCCAGGTGAGCGGACAGGTGAGCGCATGACCGCCCACCCGACAACGCCCGGCCGCCCCTCTCCCCCGGCCCCTCTCCCGAGGGGAGAGGGGGGCGGTAGCGTCGCCGCCCGCGCGCCCCTCGGCCGGTTCGGCGCGCAGCGATGGTCGGGTAGTGCCGGTCTCTGCCGCCCGCGCTCCCCCCTCCGTCCCGGAGGGGGGCCGGGGGGGAGGCCATGGCCGGGTGCCGTCGCAGGGGACCGCCGATGATCGTGCAGGCCATCGACCGGCGGGGCTGGTTCTTCCTCGCGCTGCTGCTCGTCGCCGCGGTCGCGGTGCCGGTCTGCAACCTCGCGGTCCAGCCGGGGGGCGCGATGCATGTGCCCTCCTTCGCCGTCGCGCTCATGGGCAAGTATCTCTGCTACGCCCTGCTCGCGCTCTCGGTCGATCTGGTCTGGGGCTTCTGCGGGATCCTGTCGCTCGGCCACGGGGCGTTCTTCGCGCTCGGCGGCTACGCGATGGGCATGCACCTGATGCGCGAGATCGGGACGCGCGGCGTCTATGCCCACCCGGTGCTGCCGGACTTCATGGTGTTCCTGAACTGGGAGGCGCTGCCCTGGTTCTGGTACGGCTTCGACATGTTCTGGTTCGCCTGCCTGATGGTGCTGCTGGTGCCGGGCGCGCTGGCCTTCGTCTTCGGCTGGTTCGCCTTCCGGAGCCGCGTGACCGGCGTTTATCTCTCGATCATCACCCAGGCGATGACCTATGCGCTGATGCTCGCCTTCTTCCGCAACGACATGGGCTTCGGCGGCAATAACGGCCTC
>JBCBPG010000935.1:0-1818 GCA_039820865.1 Pseudomonadota bacterium | reverse complement strand
CTCAAAGACCAGGTCGCGCGCCGCGGCAAAGGCCGGGCCGTCGAAGGCGGGCGCCATGGGCTCGTAGGTCGGATCGGCGGCGTTCTGGCGGTCGACGACCTCGGCCATGCGCCTCAGCGCCGCCAGCACCTCGCCAACTGGCTGCATCACGGGGTGGTCAGCGAGGCCGAGGTGATGGCGGCGCTGAGGCGCATGGCCGAGGTCGTCGACCGCCAGAACGCCGCCGATCCGACCTACGAGCCCATGGCGCCCGCCTTCGACGGCCCGGCCTTTGCCGCCGCGCGCGACCTGGTCTTCGAGGGCCGCATCCAGCCGTCGGGCTATACCGAGCCGCTCCTCCACGCCTGGCGGCTGAAGAAGAAGGCCGCCTAGACGAGAGTTGCGGGGCGTTCGCGCACCCTTGGGATTCCGCGTGCGCCGGGGCGGGCCTTGGCGTAAGGGAAGATCGGGTGCAAGCGAGGGGGATGCGATGCGCTTTCTTGGGGTGGCGGCCGTGATGGCCGTCCTTGGCGGTCCCGTGTCGGCCGCGACGCTCTTTGCCGAGGACTTCGACGCGCTGGCCGACGGCACGACCGCGACGGCGGACTGGACGACCTCGGCGCCGGGGCTGCTGTCGGGCGACAGCTTCGAGGTCTCGGCCGGCCGCTTCGAGGCCAACGACACCAACGACTTCGCGACCTGGACGACGCGCGAGATCGACATCGCCGGCTTCGTCAACCTGGTGCTCGGCATCGACTTCGAGGAGGTCGGCGATCACGAGGGCGCGAGCTGCCGCTGCGGCGTCGACCAGGACGCCATCAATGTCGGCGTCTCGATCGACAACGGCGCGTTCGAGTTCTTCGAGAACATCAACGGGCTCGGCGATGACGACCGTGGCTTCGGCATCACCGGTGACATCGCCGAGGGGGTCGGCGCGACCGATGCCGATTTCGGCACGACCACGCTGAACGAGGCGGTCGGCACGGGCTCGACGCTGCGCCTGCAGATCGCCATCCGCAACACGGCCGGGGCCGAGACGATCTTCTTCGACAACGTGACGCTCCAGGGCGAGGCCAGCGTGATCCCGCTGCCGCCCGCCGGTCTCCTGCTGGTCGGCGCGCTGGGGGCACTGGCGCTGCGGCGGCGCGGTGCCTGACCGGACGGCCGGGCGGCGCCCCTTACTCCTCCGGTCGGCGGAGGCTCCGCCTGCGCGAGCGGCGCGCGCTGTCCGACTGGATGCGGTAGTAGCCGACGGCCAGCAGGACCAGGAGCGCGGCCATCGCCAGCGCCAGCTCCGATTGCGGATCGAGGCCTGCGCCCACGAGCGCGGCGCAGGCCTCGGGCACGCTCGCCGCGCCGTCGCGGATGAGCGCCGCGCAGTCCTCGGCGCTGATCGGGTCACTCGACATGGCCGCCTCCGATCTCGCTGGCCAGGTCGCGGAGCTCGCCGGCGACCGTGCTGAAGAACGTCGCCTCGGCGACAAGGGTCTCGCGCTCGACATCGCAGGCGGCGGCGGCGATGGCCCCGCAGGCGGCGATCGCCACGCCCGCCACGCCGGTCGTCCCCAGCACCAGGAGCGTCGCGCCGGCGGCGCCGAGCCCGAGGCCGAGGCCCGTGCCGGTCCTGAACTGCGCGGCCGTCTCCCTCGGCGCCTCGGCCAGCCTGTCGAAGGCCGCGGCCCGGTCGTGCAGGTATTCGACCAGCGCGGTCAGATCGGCGGCCGCATAGTTCGAGAGCCCCACCTTGATCTCGCGCAGCTCGCGCCGGAAGGCGGCCTTCGACAGGCTGGCCGAGGCGCCGAGGGAGACGGCCGCGCAGTTCAGGACCGGCACGGGCCT
>JBCBPG010000934.1:0-1820 GCA_039820865.1 Pseudomonadota bacterium | reverse complement strand
TCCCCGTGCCCGTCCCCGTGGCCGTCCCCGTGGCCGTCCCCGTGCCCATGCCCGTGCCCATGCCCGTGCTCGTCCCCGTGGCCTTCCCCGTGCCCGTGATCGTCCCCGTGCCCGTGGCCGTCACCGTGCCCGTCACCGTGGCCGTGGCCGTGCGCCTCCCTGTCCGCGTGTGCGTCGCCATGCCCGTGGTCATGCTCGGCCCAGGGGGCCAGTTCGCCGGCCGGGCGCATGTCGCGCCGGACCAGGCCCGGCACCGCCTCGAGGGTCAGCACGGCATCGCCGCCGCCTCGCCGCGCCATCGCGGGCGCCAGCCAGGGCGTCAGGCTTGGACCGATCCACACCACCAGGTCCGCCTGCTCCAGCGCCGCCGCCTCCGAGGGGCGCATGGCATGGGCATGGGGATCGGCACCCGGCGGCATCAGGGACAGGACCTCGCCGTTCCCGCCATCCGCACCGCGCCCGGCCGGGCCGTCCAGCACCGCGCGGACCAGCGCGTTGACGGGCGGGATGTCGACCGCGACGCGCGGCGCCGCAGCGCCAGCCGAGCCGAACGCGAGCAGCAGGACGGCCGGCAGCGCCTGCAGCCACCGCCGGCCAGGGCGCGGCCCGCGGCCCGCCCGCCCGGTCGCCGCGGCCCCTTCCGGAGCCGTCCCCGGGCCAGCCCCCGAACCAGCCTCCAGGCCAGGCCCCGGGCCAGCGCCCGAACCAGCCTCCAGGCCAGCGCCAGGGCCAGTCTGCCTGCCCGCCGCCGCCGCCCCTGCCGTCCCGATCGCCACCGCCACCGTGTCGTGCCGCATCGCCTGTCCCCCGCCCCGGATGTGCCGTATGCATCACGACGGGTTGCCCGCGTCGCGCCGGTGATTTAGATGTTATGTTATATCGCTTCAAGTCGTGCTAGGTCCCGATCGTCCGCACATCCCCGCAGCCGGAGCCAGCGTCCCGTGAGCGCCCGAGACACCGAGAGCGGCGCCGACGCGCCCGACAGCCGCCCCGACAGGCATCCCGACAGCCGCCCCGACAGGCATCCCGACGCGTCGCCCCGGCCAGATCCGGTCGCCGTTCCGGTCGCCGATCCGGTCGCCGTTGCCGGCCCCGCGCATGATCACGGCGCCTGCCTCGACCGGATCGAGGCGGCGGTGGCGGCGCGCAGCCGGCCGCTCACCCCGATCCGCCGGCGCGTGCTCGAGATCCTGACCGAGAGCCACCACGCTCTCGGCGCCTACGACATCCTCGGCCGTCTCGCCGCCGATGGCGCGGCCGCGCAGCCGCCGGTCGCCTACCGCGCGCTGCACTGGCTGCAGGAGGCCGGCTTCGTGCACCGTGTCGAGCGGCTCAACGCCTATGTCGCCTGCTGCCACCCCGATGGCGGGCACCATGCGGCGCTGCTGGTCTGCCGCAACTGCCGCCTGGTGGCCGAGGCGCCGGCGCCCGATCCCGCCGGTGCCCTGCTGGGCCCGGCCGCCGCCGCAGCCGGCTTCGCGGTCGAGGACGTGACGCTCGAGGCGCTCGGCATCTGCGCGGCCTGCCGCGCGGGCGACGACGGCGCCGGGCCGGGGGGCGATGCCGCGGCCGCAGGGTCCCGACGGGGCCGGACTTGAGCGCCCAGCCCGACCCGGCCGTGCCGGCCACCGCCAGTCGCGCGCGCACCGCGGCGGTGCGCCTGGCCACCGCCGCGCCGCCCACCACCCCGGCCACCACCCCGGCCGGCGCCCATGCCGCCACGGGGGCCGGCGCCGGGCCGCTCGTCCGGCTCGCGCATGTCGATATCCGCCACGGCGCGGCCGAAACGCTGAGCGATGTCAGCCTCGCGATCATGCCGG
>JBCBPG010000933.1:0-1824 GCA_039820865.1 Pseudomonadota bacterium | reverse complement strand
CGATCGCCCGGTCGATCGCCGGCACGTCGTCGAGATGCGCGGCGCGCAGCAGCGCCCGGAACGCCGCGACCCGGTCGGGCGGATAGGCCCGCGCCGCCCCGAAATCCAGCAGCACCACCCGCCCCGTCTCGGCGTCGTGCCGGCGATCGACCGGGCGATCGAGGCGGTCGGCTATGTCTCGGCGGGCACGGCCACGCACCACCGCGAGGCGGTCGTCGCGCTGGTGCGGATGGGCGCCGCGCCCTTCCGCCAGCCCGGGCCGGTCGATTTCGCGCGGATCGAGGTCACGACGGACCTGCGCGAGGCGGGCATGGAACTCGGCATGGACCGCGACTTTGCCGATCTCGCGCCCATGGACGCCCTGTTCCTGCAGCGCAAGGTGGCGGGGATGTACCTGCTGGCCAAGCGCCTGCGCGCCCGCGTCGACGTGGATGCGCTGGTGGGGCCCTGGCTGTGAGCGGGGCGGGGCCCCTGCCCACCCGCGTCAGGTTACGGAGCTGAACCGGAACGAAAAGCTAACATCGTCACCCGGAAGCGGGACGGTTGCGCGCTGCCACACCGCTCACCGAGAGCGCGGGCGTCTGACCCGGGGCGTCGTCGTGAGCTGGTCGATCGCTGTCCGGCGGCGCCTGCGCGGGGGCAGTGGAGCCGGTCGCCGATTGTGCGCCCGGCCGCGCCGGGTGGCTCTCACGCGGCGCTGCGGTGGTCGGCTGCGGTTAGGCGCGGGCGTTGTTCCCAGGAGATAGCGCGAAGGCGGTCCCTGGCGGGATGTAGCGGCGCCCTGGCGGTCGTTCGGGGTCCGGTCGCCGCAGCGTGGGGCCGGGCGGGCCGGCTGGCGGTCACTCGGCGGCGACGCGCCCGGTGGTGGTGGCCGCGAGGCGGCTGTAGCCGTCGCGGGTCTGGGGGGTCCTGATGCCGAGGACGGCGCCGGCGATCTGGGTGCGGAGCACCTGCGCCGTGCCGCCGCCGATGGTGAACATGCGGACGTCACGGGCCATGCGCTCGATCGGCTCCTGGTCGCCGTAGCCGCGGGCGCCGAACATCTGCAGCGCGTCGTTCACCACCTTGACCGCCGTCTCGGAGCCGAAGAGTTTCGCGCGCGCCGCCATGGTCTTGTCGGGGAAGCCGGTGGGCGAGGTCTCGGCCGAGCGGGCCGCCGCCTCGAGCATCAGGCGCGAGGCGGTGACACCGGTGTCCATGTCGGCCAGCATCCACTGGAGGCCCTGGAACTCGGCCAGCGGGCGGCCGAACTGTTCGCGCTCGAGCAGGTAGCGCCGGGCATGGTCGAGCGCGCCGGCCGCCACGCCCATCGCCACCGTGCCGGCGCCGACGCGCTGGCTGTTGTAGGCGGTCATGAGCTCGGCGAAGCCGCGGTGGAAACCGCCCGGCGGGACCAGCGCCATCTCCTCGGGCACGTGGACGCCCTCGAAGCGGAGCTCGGCCTCGGGCATGCCGCAGAGGCCCATGGTCCGCTCGCGCCGGGCGACCGTGAAACCCTTGGGGAACATACCCTTTGCAGGGTCTGCGAGGATGATGAAGCCGCCGATGCCCTCCTCGTTGCCGGCCGCCGAGAGGACGCGCGCGAAGACGAGATGCAGGCGCGAGACGCCGCCGCCGGTGATCCAGTGCTTGACGCCGTCGAGGCGGAAGCCGCCGGGCACGCGGCGCGCGGTGGTCGTCATCCCGGAGGCCGCGCTGCCGGCATCGGGCTCGGTGATGCAGATCGCGGGCTTGTCGCCGGCCAGCACGATCGGCGCGCACATCGCCTTCTGCGCCTCGGAGCCATAGGCCATGACGGCGCTGATGCCGCCCATGTTGGCCTCG
>JBCBPG010000932.1:0-1825 GCA_039820865.1 Pseudomonadota bacterium | reverse complement strand
GAGCGCGCCGTCCTCGCCGAAGACGTAGACATGGGCGGGGTCGAGGAAGACCTCGATCGCCTCGCCCAGCGCCAGGTCGTGCACCCCGTGCACCAGCCCGACCCAGCGCTCGCCGTGATGGTCGAGGTGGACGAAGGTCTCGGACCCCGTGATCTCGGTGACCGACAGCGTGGCCTCGAAGGTCATGGCATCGGCCGCGTGGCGCGTGATCTCCAGGTGGTTGGGCCGGAAACCTGCGGTGTAGCGACCATCCGCCAGCGCCGCGAGCGGGCCGATGGCGGGGGCGGCCTGGCCGTCGCCGAACAACAGCTTCGCCCCGGTCTTGGCGATTGGCAGGAAGTTCATGGGCGGGTCGGAGAAGACGCGCGCCGTCGTGGCATCGACCGGGCGGCGATAGACATCGGGCGTCGGGCCGAACTGGGTGATCCGCCCCTGCCAGAGGGTCGCGGTATTGCCGCCCAAGAGCAGCGCCTCCTCCGGCTCGGTCGTCGCATAGACGAAGATCGCCCCGGACTCCTCGAAGATCTTGGGGATCTCGACCCGCAGCTCCTCGCGCAGCTTGTAGTCGAGGTTGGCGAGCGGCTCGTCCAGCAGCACGAGCCCGGCACCCTTGACCAGCGCGCGCGCCAGGGCACAGCGCTGCTGCTGGCCGCCCGACAGCTCAAGCGGCTTCCGCCCCAGCATCGGGGTCAGCTTCATCATCTCGGCGGTCTTGCGCACGGCCGCGTCCACCTCGGCCCGCGGGCGGCCCTGAAGGCGCAGCGGTGAGGCGATGTTCTCGTAGACGCTCATCGAGGGGTAGTTGATGAACTGCTGATAGACCATGGCGACGCCGCGGTCCTGGACCCGCACGCCGGTGACGTCCTGCCCCTCCCAGTAGAGCCGCCCGGCATCGGGCTGGTCGAGGCCGGCCATCAGGCGCATCAGCGAGGTCTTGCCGGACAGCGTCGGGCCGAGGAGCACGTTCATCGTGCCCTTCTCCAGCGTCAGCGTGGTGGGATGGATGTGGATCTGGCCACCAACGGCCCTCGACACATCGTCGAGCCTCAACGACATAAGCCGCCTCCCGGTTATCTCCTCTGCGGCGCCGCGCCTCTCGGTGGGCCGGTCGCCGGGGTCTTCTTGGCAGGCCCTACTCGGCGGCCTGCTGCGGTGTCTTCTCGCGCTCGCCGGCCATCCAGGCGTCGAGCCGCGCCATTCCATCGGCGTCGAGGCGCAGGCCGAGCTTGGTCCGCCGCCAGGCCACATCCGCCGCCGTGCGCGCATATTCGCGGGCCATCAGCCAACGCACCTCGCGCTCGTGCAGGGTGGCGCCGAAATCCTCGCCCAGATCGGCGATGTCCACCGCGTCGCCCAGCATGTCCCGCGCCTCGGTGCCGTAGGTGCGCACCAGACGCCGCGCCCAGCGCTCGTCGAGGAAGGGGTAGTCCCCGAGCAGCCCGCGCACCAGAGCCGGCTGGCCATCGTGATCGAAGTCGCCGCCCGGCAGGGCCACGCCCGCGGTCCAGGGGCCCGGCGAGCCTGGGAAGAAGGGCAGGATCTTGTCCAGCGCGCTTTCGGCCAGACGGCGGTAGGTGGTGATCTTGCCGCCGAAGACGCTGAGGACCGGGGCGCCGCCCTCGTCCTGCACCTTGAGCACATAGTCCCGCGTGGCCGCCGTCGCCGATTTCGCCCCGTCGTCATAGAGCGGGCGCACGCCGGAGTAGGTCCAGACGATGTCGTCCTCGGTCACCGGCTCGGCGAAGTACTGCGAGGCGAACCCGAGAAGGTAGTCGCGCTCCTCCTCGGTGCAGACCGGGGCCGCGTCGGCCTCGGTATGCTCCTT
>JBCBPG010000931.1:0-1826 GCA_039820865.1 Pseudomonadota bacterium | reverse complement strand
CGGGAACAACCTCGCGGTCGCCCGGGGCTCGCGGGGCTCCCGGTGTCTCCGCCGGCCGGTACCCGGCTCGATCCGGAACGCGGCCGACCGCGTGTGCGCAGGGCTATACATGGGCAAGACCGGGCACCTCCGGCGCGCCCCCTGATGACGGATCCCGCGACACGGCCGGGCTCACGACGGGTCCAGCGCGACGGCCAGCACGCCCGGATAGAGCCCCGTGGGCACGATCCGCTCGTCGATCGCCATGCGCGCCTGCTCGCGGGTCAGGGCGACGTCGGTCGCGCTCCGGTTCTGCGTGACCATCACCAGCAGCTTGAACTCGGCCGAGCCAGCCCGCGGCGCGATCAGCAGAAGCTCGCGCGCGACCCCGGGCATGGGTGTGTAGTCGTTTGGCGGCGTCCATGTCATCTGGTCTTCCTTGCGGGTCACTGGTCGTCCCTGGCCGGTGCGCTCCGTCCCTGGACCAAGCATTGGCGAATGCCGTGAGCGCTCCGTGAGACCGCCGTGAGGGGGCGGACCCGCCATGCCGGACGGCGCGGCCGCGCCGGGATGGCGCGCTGACGCCGCTCCGAGGGCCCGGCGCGGAGGTGCGCCCGGGTTCGCGGCGGTATAGGCTCGTCCCCGACGCTGGCCCTCATCCGCTGGCCCTCATCCGCTGGCCCTCATCCGCTGGCCCTCATCGCGAGTAGTGGTAGCCATGTTGCGGCGCGCATCGACGACGAGCATCTGGCCCCTGGGCGAGGGAGCGCAGGGACGCCAGTTCGCGATCGCCAACGAGGCGAGCGGGCAGGTCTTCCTGGCGGATGCGGCGACGGCCGCCCTGGTCGACCGGCTGGACGGCGACACGGCGCTCGAGCATGCGGCGTCGGGCGCCGGCATCGGGGCCGCCGATCTCGAGGACGTCCTGACGCGCCTGCTCAGGCACGGTCTCGTCACCGCGCCGGGCCAGACCCAGCGCACGCCGCAGCCGCGGCGGCCCGTCGAGGCGCGGCTGCTGTTCTGGCGCATGGATCTCCTCGACATCGGGCCGACGGCGCGTGCCGTGGCGCCGGTGATGGCGGGGCTGTTCGCGCCGCTGGGTGTCGCGCTCTGGTCGATGATCGTGGCGGTGGCGCTGGTGGGCCTCGCCGCCGAGCGCGAGGTGGTGCTGGCGGCGCTGGCGGCGCTGCCCGCGCTCGGCTGGCGCGAGGCGCTGGGCATGCTGCTGGCCTTCGCGCTCCTGAAGGCGGTCCACGAGCTGGGCCATGCCGTGGCGCTGATCCGGGCCGCCGCTGGCGAGGGCGTGCCGCTCGGCCCGATCCGCGCGGGCATCGCCTTCTTCGCCCTTGTGCCCTTCCCCTACACCGACGCGACGGCGGCGTGGAAGCTGCGGAGCCGCTGGCGGCGCGCCGGCGTCGGTCTGGCGGGGGTGTTCGTCGAGAGCTGGATCGCCGCGGCGGTGGCGATCCTGATGCTGCAGATCGCGCCGGGCCCGCTGCAGACCTTCCTGGCGCAGATCCTGGTCGTCGCGGGTCTCTCGACGCTGCTGTTCAACCTCAACCCGCTGGTACGGCTGGACGGGTACTACGTGCTCTGCGACCTCGCCCGCCAGCCGAACCTGGCGACGCGGGCGACGCTGGCCGCGCGCGAGACTGCGCTCGGTCTCCTCGGCGCCGACAGGGCGGACGAGCGGCGCGGCGACGGCCGCGGGCCCGGCTTCATCGCCTACTGGCTGCTCAGCTACGCCTATCGCTGGGTGATCTTCGCGGGGATCTTCTGGCTCGCCTACGGCATCGACCCGCGTCTGACCTGGGGCGTGGGCGCCGTGGCGCTCTCGCTCCTGGTGG
>JBCBPG010000930.1:0-1827 GCA_039820865.1 Pseudomonadota bacterium | reverse complement strand
GCGGTACTGCAGCAGGTCGTGCTCGGCGAGGAAGGCGTTCAGCTCGGCGCAGATGTCGGCGCATTTCGCGCCAGGCCGGATCAGTGCGAGGCCGCGCTCATGCGTCTCGACATTGGCCTCCCAGTAGCGGCGCGAGGCGGCGTCGGGCTCACCCAGGAACAGCGTGCGCTCGAGCGCGACGTAGTAGCCGGCGATCATGGGAAAGGCGTTGAGCGAGAGGACGTCGCCCTTCTCCAGCCGCCGCCCGGTGACCGGGTTATGCGCGCCGTCGGTGTTGATGCCGGACTGCAGCCAGACCCAGGTGTCGCGGTACTCGGCCTGCGGAAAGCTCTCGGCGATGGCAAGCTCCATCGCGTCGCGCCCGGCCATCGAGACGTCGATCTCGCGCACGCCCGGCGCGATGGCGTCGCGGATCGCGGCGCCGCCGATATCGGCGATGCGCGCGGCCTCGCGCGTCAGCGCGATCTCGGCCGGCGACTTGAGCATGCGCTGGGCCATGGTGCCGGGGGCGATGTCGACGGCTTCGGGCGCGCCGAGGAAATCGGCCAGCTTCTCGGCGGCGGCGAGCGTCAGGTGATCGCCCTCGACACCGATGCGGCGCGGGGCGGCGCCGTTGGGGGCGGCGATCTCGGCCACCGCGCGCCAGTAGTTGTCGCGCCGCCAGTCGGAATAGGTCAGCACCTCCCAGGCCGAGCGCCGGCCGGGCTGGCCGCCGTCCACCAGGGCGGCGACGACGACGGCGCGGGTCGCGGTGACCACCATCGCGTAGGGCCGGCCGAAGGCGCAGTACAGAAAGCCCGAATAGTAGGCGATCGAGTGCATCGAGGTCAGCACCACGGCGCCGGCGCCGGCGCGGGCCATCACGGCGCGCAGCCCCGCGACCCGCGCGGCGTATTCGGCGTCGTCGAAGGGGCGCCAGGCCGGATCACCGTTCCGGACATGCAGCGTATCGGGACGGGCGGTCTCGGCTTGGGTCATGGGATCCTCGGCGGTCTGTCCGGCGCTGCAGCGGGCCGGTCGGGGTCGGCGGACGGTCGCTCTCCCGGTCGCTGCCCATGCGGCGGGGCGGCGTTCCGGGAGGCGGGTTGGGGCGGGCGCCGCAAGTCACTGCGGTCGCGCGCCATCAGGCATCTCCGGGGGGCGAGTGTCCATCCCGCGATACGGGCGCCTTGCGCGGGTGCAGCATTAAGTTCGCGGTTGCACATCATTTTTTCAGACGGTCGGTCGCAGATTCGGTCATGAATCACGTTGTCTCCGCGAGGGCGCGCGACAATACTCAACCGCAGAGGTACTGCGTATGGATGTCGCTCTCTTCACATCGCGACCGCTGCCGGAACGGCCCGAGGTCGCGCGCATGGAACGTCGCCGCCGGGGCGCCGAGGCGGCGGATGTCGTCGCGCTCTCCGGCGGGCGGCGATACCGGGTGATCCGACTCGGTCCCGACGAGATCGTCGTGGCCGACGACGGCGCCCCGCCGATGCGCGGGATCGTGGATCTCGTGCGCGAGGGGCGGCGCTGCGGGCGGCTGCTGGTCCAGCTGGCCTGGTCCGAGGCCGGCGAGAGCGGCTACGAGATGAAGCGGCGCATGCATCACCTGCCGAGCGAGGGCGTGCCGCACGGGGCGCGCATGGCGCAGGCGGTCAAGGCCGCGGGCGCAGGCATCGCGGGCGGGCTTGCCGGCCGTCTGGGTGCCATACTGACCGGGCGCGCGCCCGAGGCGCCCTGACGCTCACTCTGACCCTAACTCTGACCCTCGGCCGGACCCTCGGCCTGAGTATCCGCCGGACCCTCGCCCTCGGCAGCCGGGCCGCGCGCGCCGCCGACCGG
>JBCBPG010000929.1:0-1828 GCA_039820865.1 Pseudomonadota bacterium | reverse complement strand
GCCTCGTCAACTTCGCCCGGCTCGCTGGCGGCACGGCGCAGGTCGATGCGCAGATTGACCTCGACGGCTCGGAGGCGCATCTCGACCCGACGCGCATTCGCCAGCTCGTCGCCATCGTGCTCGACAACGCCGCGCGCTATGCCGGCGGGCGCATTGCCCTCGCTGCCCACCGCTCGCCCGACGGCTATCGCATTAGCATCGCCGACGACGGCCCCGGCATGACGCCCGAGGAGGCCGCGCGCGCCTTTGACCGCTTCTACCGCGGTAGCGACGCGGCGGTGCGCTACGAGGGCGGCCACGGCCTCGGCCTGCCGGTCGCGCGCTCGATCGTCGAGGCGCATGGCGGCGCGATCGCCATCGTCAGCACGCCGGGCAAAGGCACCGAGGTGCGCATCAGCCTGCCCGTCAAGCCACGCCTCTCCGTGGTGTCATGAGAAAACCCTCGGGACACCCGGAATACGAGCGACCGCCAGTCGTTGTACACGTGAACGGAAGCGATCGCCGTCGGGGACAGAGGCATGATCAGTACCAAAGCCAGCTCGAAACCCTATTTGCGCCCTGAGGGCGGGCAGGCCGCGCGATGAACATCCTGCTGGTCGAGGACGAATCGCGCATCGCCGACTTCATCCAGCGTGGACTGCGCGCCGAGGGCTGGTCGGTGACCCGTGCGCCGGATGCCGAGACAGGCATCAGGCTCTGCGAAGACGGGCATTTCGACGCGATCATCCTCGACCTGATGCTTCCGCGCCTGCAGGGCCGCGAGATGTGCACGATGCTACGGGCGCGCAAGGACTTCACCCCGATCCTGATGCTCTCGGCGCTGGACGCGCTGGACGAGCGCGTCGATGGCCTGCGCGCCGGCGCCGACGACTACATGACCAAGCCTTTCGAGTTCGACGAGCTGATCGCCCGGGTCGAGGCGTTGGCGCGGCGCAACGGCGCCTATGCCGACGGCCAGACCGAGACCAGCACCCTGCGTGTCGGCGCCATCGCCTTCGACACCGCCTCGCTGGAGGTGACGGTCGCCGAGCAGGCCGTGGAGCTGACGGCACGCGAGCGCGACCTCCTGAAGCTGTTCCTCTCCAGCCACGGCCGCATCGTCTCGCGCGAGCGGATCCTGAGCAGCGTCTGGGGCGTCAGCGAAGACCCGCTGACCAACGTCGTTGACGTCTATATCGGGCGCCTGCGGCGCAAGCTGGCTGACGAGGGCGCGCGCCTCCTTACCGTCCGTGGCGCCGGATGGCGCCTGCGGATCGACTGACTCCGTCGCGCGCCAGGGTGCGTGCTTGTCAATCGGCGCGCAAAGGTGACCCTCGATCGGCGTGCAATTTTGACCCCCCTGATGAAGCACGCGCCAGCGGCTGCCTGAGCGTCCCGGAGCCGTAGGCGGAGGGGCGGTCAGGCAGCCGCTGGTTGATCGGCATTGGGGTCAGGCGCGGTTTTTGAAGCGCCAGCTTTCGTTGCCGGTTTCGACGATCTCGCAGTGATGCGTGAGGCGGTCGAGGAGCGCGGTGGTCATCTTCGCGTCGCCGAAGACGCTCGGCCATTCGCCGAAGGCGAGGTTGGTGGTGACGATGATCGAGGTCTGTTCGTAGAGCCGGCTGATCAGGTGGAAGAGCAGCTGGCCGCCGGACTGGGCGAAGGGCAGGTAGCCGAGCTCGTCGAGGACCACGAAGTCGAGCCTGCAGAGCCGGTCGGCCATGCGCCCCTGGTTGCCGCCACGAGCCTCGGCCTCGAGCTTGTTGACGAGATCGACGACGTTGAAGAACCGCCCGCGGGCACCCGCCCGTATGCAGGCGCGGGCAATGCCGACAGCGATGTGCGTCTT
>JBCBPG010000928.1:0-1831 GCA_039820865.1 Pseudomonadota bacterium | reverse complement strand
CGGCTCGAGATCCAGCCGATCGGGCGCGGGGCGACCAGCGCCTTGAACGGGTCGTGCGGCAGCGGGTGGCCGTCGGCGGGGCGGTAGAACATGGGCGTCCTCGGGATGGGGCTGCGGCGAAGCGGCGTGGCGTGGGCAGAGCCGCCCCGGCGGAGCTAAGGCCGATGGCCGGGCACGGCAATGTCGGCCGTGCCATGCTCGCCCGCGCCCCGGTACCGGCCGCGATGCTCGCCATCGGGCGGCGCGGGTGCTAGGGGGCTCCGCCGATCCGCTCCAACCGACCGCCCCGGACCGCCATGCGCCTCCTGCCCGAACGCGAGCACGACGTCTTCGAGGTCGAGGCGCTCTACGACACCGCCTTCGCGCCCGGTCGCCGGGCGCTCTCGTCGTACCAGCTGCGCGATGGCGTGGCGCCCGTCGCGCCGCTCTGCCGGCTGGCGCGCGACGACTACGACGCGGTCGTGGGCGCGATCCGTTACTGGCCGGTGCTGATCGAGGGTCCCCGCGCCTGGCCTGCGCTGCTCCTCGGCCCCATCGCCGTGCACCACACCCGCCAGGGCGAGGGGCTGGGCGCACTGCTCGTCGTCGAGACCATGGAGCATGCCGCGGCGCTTGGCTGGCGGCGGGTGCTGCTGGTTGGCGACGAGCCCTACTACTGGCGTTTCGGTTTTCGTCGATCCCTGGCGGTGGGTCTGGACTTTCCCCGTCCCGTTAACTTCGAGCGCGTGCTCGCTGCCGAACTCTGCCACAATTCCATGCGCGACGTTTCGGGTGAGGTGCGGAAATGGCCCGCCGACAGGCCGGTGGTACCCGGGGAATGAACCGATGATAGACCTCGTCGATTATCCTGCACGCAATCGCCGCCCGGTTTCGCGTTCCGATTATTGCACTTGATCTTCCCCGCCCTTATCTGGCAAATGCATTGGAAATGCTCGGCGCCTAGACGTCAGGTCACGCCATTTAACGGGCGTTATCGGTACAGAACCGGGCTGCAGCTAGTGGAAGAGGCAGAGAATGGCTGAGGAAACGATCGATCATACCGAGCTGCTGTCGTTGACGTCCGAAATCGTCGCGGCGCATGTCTCGCATAACCCGGTGCCGAGCGCGGAACTGCCTGGCCTGATCGAGAGCGTGTTTTCAACGCTGTCGCAGCTCGGCACGCCCCAGCCCGAACCGGAGGTCGAGCTGAAGCCGGCGGTGCCGATCAAGAAGTCGGTCACCGACGACCACATCGTGTGCCTCGAGGATGGCAAGAAGCTCAAGATGCTGAAACGCCACCTGAAAACGGCCTACGACATGACGCCCGAGGAGTACCGGGCAAAGTGGAGCCTGCCCTCGGATTACCCGATGGTGGCACCGAACTACGCCGCCAAGCGGCAGGAACTGGCCAAGAAGATCGGCCTCGGCCGCAAGAAAGCGTCCTGAAAAGAGACAGGCGGGGGCGCATCGGCGCCCCCGTTCCCATGATGTCGGCGGGCACATCCGCCCGCCGGTCCGTGATCGCCACGAAAGCGGCAGGCCGGCGTTAGGCGTGCTCTGCGACGCTCGAGAGCAGGGCGGGCGGGCACACGGGCCCCAACGCACCAATCCCGCGACCGCTGCACCAGCCCTGCCACGGGGCCCCATGCCCGCCGCAGGCGCGGGCGTGCCCGTTGCGCTTTGGCCACATCCGCGCTAGCAGACGCGGCCGTGCCTCCGCCCGCCCCGCCGTCCGTCGCCGCCACCGTCGCGAGATCGAGCATGACCGACCAGCCGCAGAAGCGCGCCTTCATCAAGTCCTACGGCTGCCAGATGAACGTCTATGACAGCGAGCGGATGGCCGCGCAGCTCG
>JBCBPG010000927.1:0-1837 GCA_039820865.1 Pseudomonadota bacterium | reverse complement strand
GCGTCATCGACGGCAAGCCCGGTGAAGGCGAGGCCCGCCATGATACCGTTGCGGATCGCCGGCGCGTTCTCGCCGATGCCGCCGGTGAAGGCGACGGCGTCGAGCCCGCCCATCGCCGCGATCATCGAACCCGCGTGGCGCACCGCCCAGTAGGTGAAGTGCTCCAGCGCGAAGGCGGCGGCGGGGGTGTCGGACGCCTCGAGCGCGCGCATGTCCGACGCGCCGCCGAGGCCGAGCAGCCCGCTCTCGTGGTTCAGGATCCGGCGCGCGCGCTCGATGCCGACCCGTTCGGCCAGGATCAGCGCGGCATTGGCGTCGATATCGCCCGAGCGCGTGCCCATGGTCAGCCCCGCGAGCGGCGAGTAGCCCATGGTGGTGGCGACCGAGCGGCCCTCGCGGATGGCGCAGAGGCTGGCGCCGTTGCCGAGATGGCAGGCCAGCACCCGCCCGGGCAGCGCCCCCGCCAGCGCCGCCAGCCGTGCGACCAGCCCCTGGTAGCTGATGCCGTGAAAGCCATAACGCCTCAGCCCCGCCGTCTCGTCGGTGTCGGGGAGGGCATAGCGCGTGGCCACGGCCGGGTTGGTCGCGTGAAAGGCGGTGTCGAAGCAGGCCACCTGCACCAGCCCCGGCATCGCCGCCGCCAGCGCGTCGATCACCGCCAGCGCGGGCGGATTGTGCAGGGGCGCCAGTGGCACCGCCGCCTCGATCGCCGCGCGGCTCGCCGGGGTGAGCACCACGGGCTGGGTCAGGTCCGGCCCGCCATGGACCACCCGGTGGGCGGCGGCGGCAGGGCGCGCGCCCGCCTCGGCCAGCATCGCCAGCAGGACGGCGATCACCTCGTCGAGACCGCTGGAGGCGAGGGTGCGGCGCGTCTCGCCCAGCTTGATCGCGACCTCGCCGGCCAGCCCGCTCTCGCGCCCCTCGGCCCGGCCCGAGAGCCGCTCGACCCCGTCGGGCCCGAAGAGCGCCAGCTTGATCGAGGACGAGCCCGCGTTGAGCACCAGGATCCCGTCTCCGGCCATGGCGGTGGCGCCTGCCATGCTCAGCGACCCTTCCGTGCCGGCCTGGTCCCGACCGGCGCGCCCGCGGCCCCGGGCGCCTCACGGTGGGGCGGGGCCTCCATGATGTCCGCGTGGGCAAGGCGCATCGGGCGGGGTCTCTCCATGCTGGAGTGCGCGGTGGTTTCCGTGTGAAGGGATGCCACAGCTGGCGCTATAGGGTTAGGTCCAGATGGGCGTCGGCGGCGAGACCAGTTGTCCCGGCCATCTCGCGCATCTCCTCGGCGACGATGGCGATGCCCTCGGGGATGCGGCCGGGCTCGATCGAGGACCAGGCGAGGCGGACGTGGCGGCGGGCGAAGGCCGGGCTCGCGGCGCCGTGGAAGAAGGCGGCGCCGGGCTCGACCAGCACGCCGCGGGGCGCGAGGCGGCGGGCGAGCGCGGCGATGTCCACGCCCTCGGGCGCGCGGAGCCAGGCGCTGGAGCCGCCGAGGCGCGCGGTCCCGGCGCCCGGGACGGCGTGGCGGGCCAGCGCCTCGGCCATGGTCGCGCGGCGGCGGCGATAGGCATCGGCCATCCGCGTCACCTGCGCGTCGTAATGGCCGAGCGACAGGAAGTAGGCGGCCGTGCGCTGGCCGTGGCCGGGCGGGTGGCGCAGCATCAGCGCGCGCAGCGCCCGCGCCTCGTCGATGAAGGGTTCGGCCGCGACGAGGAAGCCGAGGCGCAGCCCCGGGAACAGCGATTTCGAGAACGAGCCGACATGGACGACCGACCCGCTTTCGTCGAGCGACTTGAGCGCGGGCGCGGGCGCCGCCTCGGGCGAGATCTCGAACTCGTAG
>JBCBPG010000926.1:0-1840 GCA_039820865.1 Pseudomonadota bacterium | reverse complement strand
CTGTGCTGACGCTGAACGTGGCGCGCTGGCGCGAGCTGACGCCGCATACGGCCGAGTTCATCGACTTTGCGGTGCCGCGCGAGCTGACCGGCGCCTGCGACCGCCGCGCCCCGCCCGCCTCCGCCTGAGGGCTGCTGCCGGGCGCCTTCCCGCCCGCGACCGATGCCGGGCGCCTACCCACCCGCGTCAGTGTAGGTTGAGTCGGCTGAACATTCCACGAACAGGTTTGGTGGTGCCGGGTCTGTGGCGCGTACCGGGCGTGTCCTCCGTGACGGAGGGTGGCCCTAATAGGTGAGATCGAGGGCCTCGCCCGGTTCGCGCCGGGTGAGGGCGGCGAGCAGGTCGACGATGGCCGTTGTGGCGGCGGCGGTTTCTTTGCCGGTCGCCGCGTCGGCCTGCGGAGTGGGGGCATCCGTGCTGCCATCGACCGCCCCGGCGCGCTGCGTCGCGCCATCATCCGCCCGGGCGGCGCGCGACAGTTGTGCGAGGTCGGACAGGGCCTTGCGTGCCTCGACATCGGCGATGGCGGCGATGCGGCGGTCCGAGGTCGATGGCTCGGCCGGGGCGAGGGCGGCGGCCTTGACGATGCGCATCTTGGCGAGCGTGGCGCGGGGATCGCCTTCGACCGGCGCGACGTCGATCGGGACGCTGCCGCCGATGGCATAGGCGCCGCCGTCGGGCCCGCGCTGGAACGTGTAGCTGGGCTGGCCGGCATACTGGCCGCCGACGCGGGCATGCGCCTCCTCATGGGCGCGGACCTCGCGGTCGCGGGCCTGCAGCGCGCTGACGAGCGCCCGCTCGCCGTCGGTGAGGCCGTTGCGGTCGCGCGGCGCAGCGCGATCGGCGGCGGGCAGGGCGGCGGGCCCGGCCGGTCGGTCGCTGCGCTGGCGGGCCGGCTCACGCGCCGGGTCGGCCACCGTGCCGGCTGGTGCGCCGGACAGGGCGGGCAGCGGAATGGTGACGAGCGCCGGTGTCTGCGCGGGGGTGTCGGACAGACCTCGGGCCAGGGTCTGGGCCGGGGCCTGCGCCTGCGCCGGCGTCCGGATCTCGATCTGGGGCTGGGTGGCGGTCTGGGCCGCCGCCGTGCCTGCCGGCAGAGCCACCTGGACCGGGGCGCGTGCCGGCGCCAGCGCGGGCGACTGCGCCGTTGCCACGGCAGGCGGGGGCGTGGGCATCCGGACGGGCACGCGGCTCGGGCTCAGGGCCGCGGCGGTTGCGGGCGACAGGGCGGGAGAGAGCGCCCGCGTCAGGCTCGGTGCGATCGTGATCCCGGCGATGCTGTCCATGGCAACGGTCCTGTCCTCCTTGTGCCAGTAGAGACGCCAAATCCTGATGACCGGTTTACGCAGACGGTGAATGTCTGCGCATCGGTGCGCGAAATGCGCTCTGGAAGCCCTTTCTTCATCGCTCGCCCCCAGGATTCGCCCGTCCGGGAGGGGCCCGGGGTACCGGGGGAGGCCCGGGGGAGGCCCGGGGGAGGAGAGCGCCATGGACCGGATCTGCATCGCGGCCGCCGGATCGACCCGGGCCCTGATGGCCGACGGTCCCGGCGACGTGCTGATCGTCACCTTCAACGATGCCGGTCTTTGCCTCGGCCGAGCGGGTGCGCCAGGTCTTCGACCGGGTGCTGGCGCGCGACAGCGCCGGGCTGGTCGGCGATGTCAGCCGGTGGCGCCGGGCGCATTGGCGGCGGAGCGTGCGGCTGGTCGAGGCCGTCGGGGCGCACAGCCCGGAGCGCCTCGAGCATTTTCCAGCCAGACTGACTCAGTCTGGCGACAAGAAAATGCGGCAATCAAAACAGCCTAGAGAGCGAGACCTGACGCAGTCAGGTCGGCAAGCG
>JBCBPG010000925.1:0-1844 GCA_039820865.1 Pseudomonadota bacterium | reverse complement strand
GATCGGCACCGGCTCGTAGCTCATGCCGTTGACGCGGAAGAAGTCGGCGAGGTTCAGCTCGGTGGTGGTGCCGATCGAGACCAACGCCGAGGCGCAGTCCAAGTACCTCGCCGGCGCCTGCGACGTGTACACCACCGACGCCTCGGGCCTGGCCGCCACCCGCGCGACCTTCGAGGACGCCTCGGCCCACGTGATCCTGCCGGAGATCGTGTCGAAGGAGCCGCTGGGCCCGCTGGTCCGCCACGGCGACGACGAGTGGGGCGACGTGGTGCAGTGGGTGCTGTTCGCGCTGATCGCCGCCGAGGAGTACGGCGTGAGCTCGGCCAACCTCGAGGAGCTGGCCTCGGCTGCCGGCGACAACCCCGAGATCAACCGTCTGCTGGGCACCGAGGGTGACCTCGGCGCCAAGCTCGGCCTCGAGGCCGGCTGGGCCAAGGACGCGATCGCCGCCGGCGGCAACTACGGCGAGATCTTCGCCACGCATATCGGCACCGAGACGCCGATCAACCTGGCCCGCGGGCTCAACGCCCAGTGGACCGAGGGCGGCCTCCTCTACGCCCCGCCGTTCCGCTGATCGGCTGACAGACGGGGGCGCATCCAGGGACCTGGATGCGCCCTTTTCACTTTCAGGCAACGCGCACCCGCCGATTGCAGCCGATGGCACGGCGCTTGCCTTGGACGTTCCCAGTGCGACTGCCGGCAGCCACCCGCGAGAGGTGCGCCCGGCCCCGGGAAGGACAGGACCCGACCATGGCAGCGATCGACCCG
This sequence comes from Pseudomonadota bacterium, assembly GCA_039820865.1. Classification (GTDB taxonomy): domain Bacteria; phylum Pseudomonadota; class Alphaproteobacteria; order Rhodobacterales; family Rhodobacteraceae; genus Thermohalobaculum. Next base: position 1,076 of record JBCBPG010000925.1, on the reverse strand, counting down.
CCCCGCAGCGACGCGTTCCGCATCGACATGCTGTGGAACGACAGCCGCTACCGATCCGGATTCATCCAGGTCGTGGCCCTGCTGATCACCGTCACGCTGGTGTGGCTGGTGGTGAACAACGTGCTGGCCAACCTCGCCGCGCTCGGCAAGGAGTTCGGCTTCAGCTTCATGACCCAGCCCGCGGGCTATGACATCAACCAGCGCCCGATCGAGTACGACAGCCGCGACAGCCATGCGCGCGCCGCCGTCGTCGGCATCATGAACACGCTGCTGGTCGCGGTCGTCGGCTGCTTCCTGGCCACGATCATCGGCGTCCTCGCCGGCATCGCGCGGCTCTCCAAGAACTGGATGCTGCGCACGCTGATGAGCGTCTATGTCGAGGGCGTGCGCAACATTCCCGTCCTGATCCAGATCCTGCTGCTGGCGGCGGTGTTCGACGAGGTGCTGCCGGCGCCGCGCGACTTCCGCGGCGAGGACGCGGTCGCCAGCATGATGCTGTTCGAGACCGTCGCGGCGACCAACCGGGGCTTCTACTTCCCGCTGCCGGTCTGGGGCGACGGCTCGATGTTCGTCGTCATCGCCTTCGTTCTCGCCGTCGTCGGCGCGATCGTCTACGGCCGCTATGCCAGGGCACGCCAGGCCGCGACCGGCGAGATCCTGCCGGTCTTCCCGGTGAAGCTGGGCATGATGGTGGGCGCGCCGTTCCTGGTGTTCCTGATCATGGGGCTGCCGATCGGGCTGGAGTATCCCGAGCTGCGCGGCTTCAACTTCCAGGGCGGGCTCTATGTCCGCAACTCCTTCATGGCGCTGACGCTGGCGCTGGCGATCTATACCGGCGCCTTCATCGCCGAGAACGTGCGCGCGGGCATCCAGGCGGTGTCCAAGGGCCAGACCGAGGCGTCCTTCGCGCTCGGCCTCCAGCCCGGCCAGAACATGAGCCTCGTGGTGCTGCCGCAGGCGCTGCGCATCATCATCCCGCCGCTGATCTCGCAGTACCTGAACCTCACCAAGAACTCCTCGCTGGCGCTGCTGGTCGGCTACATGGACGTCACCGGCACGCTGATGGGCATCTCGCT
>JBCBPG010000924.1:0-1845 GCA_039820865.1 Pseudomonadota bacterium | reverse complement strand
GTGTTGGCGCCGGCCAGCGGATGGCCGATCTTCTGCGTCATCATCGCGTTCATCAGGTCCGGCATGGCCCACATGCCCTTGCCGATCTGCGCGCGCCCCGGCAGGCCGCATTCGATGCCGATATCGACGTTCCAGTCCTCGTAGGCCCGGATCCAGTCCGTCCCCTTCATCTCGGCCTTGCGGATCATCGGCCCCGCTTCCATCGAGGTGTGGATCTCGTCGCCCGTGCGGTCGAGGAAGCCGGTATTGATGAAGGCCACCCGGCTCTTCGCCGCCCGGATGCACTCCTTGAGGTTCACGGTCGTGCGCCGTTCCTCGTCCATGATGCCGAGCTTGATGGTGTTGCGGGTCATGCCCAGCAGGTCCTCGACCGCGGCCATCATGGCATCGGTGTTCGCGACCTCCTCGGGCCCGTGCATCTTGGGCTTGACGATGTAGACCGAGCGGGCGCGGGAGTTCCGCGGGCCGCGCGGCTTGTTGAGGTCATGCAGCGCGATCAGCGAGGTGATCGCGGCGTCCATGATCTCCTCGGGGATCTCGCGGCCGTCCTCCAGCAGGATCGCCGGGTTGGTCATCAGCGGCCCGACATTGCGCACCAGCATCAGCGAGCGTCCCGGCAGCGTGAAGCGGACGCCGTTGGGATCGAGGTATTCGCGGTCGGGGTTGAGGCGGCGCACGAAAGCCTCGCCGCCCTTCTCGACCGTCTCCTCCAGGTCGCCCTTCATCAGGCCCAGCCAGTTGGCATAGGTCACCACCTTGTCGGCGGCATCGACCGCGGCGACCGAGTCCTCGCAGTCGCAGATCGTCGTGATCGCGCTCTCGATCACCACGTCCGTCAGCCCCATCGTGTCGTGCCGCCCGATCGCGCCCTCGAGGTCGATCCTGAGCTCGACATGGAGGTTGTTGCGCTTGAGCAGCACGGCCGAGGGGTTGGCCGGATCGCCACGATAGCCGACGAACTGGCCCGGATCGGCGAGGCCCGCGGTATCGGCGCGCGTCGTGGTGCCGTCGCGGGCGGTCATGTTCGGCAGGAGCTTGACCCGCAGCTTGCCGTGCTCGATCCAGACGCGTTCGACATGCGCCCAGGCGGTCCCGGCCTCGGAGAGCGGGACGATCCCGGTCAGGTGCGCCTTGGTCCAGGTGACCACGCGCCCGCCGCGGCGACGGTCATAGCGCCCGCCCGGGTTGGGCGTGCCGAGCGCATCGGTGCCGTAGAGCGCGTCGTAGAGCGAGCCCCAGCGCGCATTGGCGGCGTTCAGCGCATAGCGCGCGTTCATGACGGGCACGACGAGCTGCGGGCCGAAGATCTCGGCGAACTCGCGGTCCACGTTCGGCGTGTCGATGCGGAAGGGATCGCCCTCGGGCACGAGATAGCCGATCTCGGTCAGGAAGGCCTTGTAGGCCTCGGCGTCATGCGCCTGGCCGCGGCGCGCGAGGTGCCAGGCATCGATCCGCTCCTGCAGCTCCGCCCGCCTGGCCACCAGCGCCCGGTTCTTCGGCGCGAAGTCGCGGGCGAGGCGGCCGAAGCCCTCCCAGAAGGCGGCGCCGTCGACACCGCTGCCGGGCAGCGCCTGGCCCTCGACGAAATCGAACAGCTCCTTGGCAACCTCGAGGCCGCCGGCGGTCACGCGCTCGGTCATGATCCTGCTCCGTATCCTGTGGGTCCCATCAATACGGGGCCGCTTGCCGAGACAAGAGCGTGAGCCGCCAGGCGGCGGCAAATCCGAAACACGTTCCGCATGATGGAACGACCGGGCTCCCCACCCTCCTGGGTTCCTGCGACCCCCGATCGTCGCCCCCGGGCCACGCCCCACCCGCCCACCCGCGTGGCCCGGGGGCGACGAT
>JBCBPG010000923.1:0-1846 GCA_039820865.1 Pseudomonadota bacterium | reverse complement strand
CAGCTCAAGTATGCCGACCGCCGCGACGCCCCCGTCGCGGTCATCGAGGGCCCCGACGAGCGCGCGGCCGGCCAGGTCCAGCTCAAGGACCTCGCCCTCGGCAAACGCCTCTCGGCCGAGATCGAGACCCGCGAGGAATGGGCCGAACAGCCCGCCCAGCGCAGCGTCCCCCGCGCCGACCTCGTCGCCGCCGTCCGCGCCATGCTGGAGAGCCGTCGATGAGCCGGCCCGACCGCCCCGTCCCGGAAGGCGGCCCCGTCCCGGACGGCGGCCCCGTCCCGGACGGCGACCCCGAAACGACACCGCCGGCGCCCGGCGGCGCCCTTGCCGGCATCGGCCGGGCGGCCCGGATCACCCGCCAGGGCAGCGCGCTGGCCGAGATCGACGCGGTGCTCGAGACGCTCTCGCGCCTCTTCGCCTCGGCCGGCTACCGCACCGTCGCGCCGCCGCATCTCTACCCGGCCGAGCTCCTGCTCGACCTCTATGGCGAGGACCTGCACGCCCGCGCCTACCTCTTTCCGGAGGGGGGCTACATGGGCACCGGCCAGGGCGGCCCGCTCTGCCTGCGCCCCGACTTCACCGTCCCCGTGGCACTGGCCCACGCCCATGCCGGCTGGGAGCGCGCGGCGAAATACGCCTATCGCGGCCCCGTCTTCCGCCGCCAGGCGCCGGGCTCGGGCCGGCCGGTCGAATACCTTCAGGCGGGCATCGAGAACATCGGCGCGCTCGACCCCGCGGCGGCCGAGGCGCAGGTGCTCTCGCTCACCCTCTCGGGGCTCGACGCGCTCGGCGCGGTCGGCGCCGAGGTGGTCACGGGCGATCTCGGCATCGTCTTCGCCCTCCTCGACGCGCTCTCGATGCCCGAGGCACTGCGCGCGCGCCTGCGCCGCCACCTCTGGCGCCCCGCCCGTTTCCAGGCGCTGATCGAGGAGGCCCGCCGCCCCGCCTCGGCGCCGACGCCCGCGCGTGCGGCGCTGATCGCCGCCGCCGCCGAGGGCCCCGCCGCCCTCGCGCGCCTCGCCGAGCAGGGCGGCGAGATCCTCGGCCTGCGCGAGGTCGCCGAGATCGCCGAACGGGCCGGGCGCCTCGCCGCCGTCGATCCGGACCCTGCGCTGGGGGCGGAACAGGCGGCGCTCATCACCCAGGTTCTGCGCCTGCGGGGCGAGAGCGGCGACATGCTCTCGGCGCTGCGCAGCCTGACGGTCGGCGCCGGCATCGACCTCGCGGACGCGCTCGACGCCTTCGAGCGCCGCCTCGACGCCTTCAACCGCGCCGGCCTCGACGGCGAGAGCCTGACCTTCGACGCGGGCTTCGGGCGCACGCTCGAATACTATGACGGCTTCGTCTTCGAGGTGACGGCGGCCGGCCGGCCCCATGTCCCGCCCCTCGCCGGCGGCGGGCGCTACGACAGCCTGACCGGCCGCCTCGGCGCCACCCGCCCCGTGGCCGCCATCGGCGCCATGATCCGCCCCGAGGCCGCGATGGCGGCCCGCCCGGGCGCGCCGATGCCCGCCACCGGGGAGACGGCGAAGGCGCCGACGGCCGCCCCGGCCGGCGGGCCTGCGTCGCAGGCGTCCGCGCAGCCGGCTCGGCTGCCGGAGGCGTCCCCGGCGCAGGCCCGCCCGCCGGAGGCGTCCTCGCCGCCGGCCCGCCCGCCGGAGGCGTCCCCGCCGCAGGCCCGCCTGCCGGAGGCGTCACCGCCGCAGGCCCACCCGCCGGAGGCGTCCCCGCCGCAGGCCCGCCTGCCGATGGACGGCATGGCCCCGCCATCGCCCCGCGACGCCCCGGCCATGCCGGCACTGCTGGCACCCCGCCGCGCCCGGGCGGTCCCCTCCGGCGACCTCGT
>JBCBPG010000922.1:0-1847 GCA_039820865.1 Pseudomonadota bacterium | reverse complement strand
CCATCGCCGCACCCAGATGCTTGGCCTCGTCCGAGGTCGGGCGGACCTCGAGCCCCTCGATCGCCGGGACGGCCCAGTAGGAGCCGGCGGCGCGGCCCACCACGGCGCCCAGCACGCCCCAGTCGGTCAGCTCGCGCGGCTGCGCGCTCACGCGAAAGCGGCGGGTCGCGCGGCGGTGTTCGTCGAGGTGATAGCCGTAGCGCGGCGTGCGCCCCGTGATCCCCGCCGCCAGCGCCGAGGGCCCGCCCTCGAAGTTCGAGCGCGCCCCGCAGACCGAGTTCGAATAGATCACCACGCCCGTATCGCCATAGGCGACGTGCTCGCCCCGCACCGGCGGCATGATGGTCTGGTAGTTGATGCAGGTGTCGGTGCTCATGATGCCCATGCGCGCATGCGCGGCCGAGAGCCGGCGCTGCAGTGCGGCCATCGCCTCGGACTGGCCGAGGGGGCTGTAGTGGGTGAGGTCGACGCCGCGCGGGTCGGTGATGGTGGGGATGCGTGCGCGGGCGCCCTGGTCGGCGAGGCCTTCGAGAAAGGCCGCCCCCGCCTCGCCCAGCGCCTCCGGGTCGCCCATCATGTGCGCCTGGGCGACGGGCACCATGTCGGCCGCGTCGAACATCCGCCCGACCTTGGCCTGGTGGTCGATCGCCCAGCGGCAGGCGGGCCCGTGCTCGCCCGCCAGCATCGCCTGCTCCTCGTCGCTCAGCCGCATCCTCGCCTCCCTGTCGCCCGCCCACCCTAGCGGCTCGCGGGCCGGGGATAAGGGGGATGTTGAGACGGATCGGGCACGCGGCAGGAGGGGCAGGGGCGGTCGCCGGGGCCTGGTTGTCGCCACGGCGCGACGGCCGCCGGGCGACACAGCGATTCGCGAGGCGGTCCGGGGAACGGCACGGCGATGCCCGGCGTTTCCCCGGGACAGAACCGATAGGCGCGGCGGCGATACCCAGTGTGAGGGGCCCGGCCCTGTCCGCCGATGCCGCCACGGGTCCCCGAAAGACCCGTTTCGACCCGTCCTGGGACGCTCTGGCGGCCGCGGGGCCCCGCGAACCCGACGCCACTCCGTCCGGAGAGGCGACACGTCGCTGCCTTGTTGGGCGTCAGTTAATGTTCTGTAAAAGGCGTCTATGCGATCGTAGGAGCCTGTAACGAGCTCGTGTTGCAACCTGCAATATATGTAGAGCGCGCCGTGGTTGTTCACTTCCTCATAGTTGCCGCATTGCGGTCTCAGGCAGTGGCAAAGTAGTGTAGTCTCGCGCTGCCGCTGCAGGCGGCGTGGGCGACCGGCGCAGCTGGGAGACTGACGGGATGAGCCGAACCTTGATGGGGACCGATCCGATGCAGCTTGGACGACTGGCCGACGGGGACGGCACGGCGGGTATGCGGGTGGAAGAGCTGCTCGCGCGCCTCAAGGAGATGCGCGACGCCCGGCGCGACGACCGCGACGACGAGGACGAGGTGCCCGCGACGGATACCGGCGGCGCGCCCGATGCGCCGGGCGGCGGCCCCGCCGTCGCACCGCCCGTGACGGTCGGCTACGATGTGCCGCCCGACGTCGCCTTCGACGACAGCACGCTGCATCCCGCCGGCTGCGCCTGCCATGGCTGCGCCGGGCGGGACGACCCGTCCGAGAACGACACCAGGATCGACACCTCCACGGTCAGCGCGCTGCAGGCGGGCACGCTGCAGGAACTGGCCGACTATCTGCGCGTCGGCTACTGGAACGATGCCGGCTCCATCCCGCGCAAGTACAACCTGGGCTCGACCGGGTTCAATCCGAACTACGGCGAGCTGACCTACGACCTCAACGGCTTCAGCAACCTCCTCGGCATCACCGACAGCGACGGCAT
>JBCBPG010000921.1:0-1851 GCA_039820865.1 Pseudomonadota bacterium | reverse complement strand
CGATGAAAACTGTCGAGAGGGGCTGAGCCGTCAGGGCCGCGGCGGCGCCCCATGACCAGCGCAGTCACGGTGTCCGTGTCCCTGTCGCGGAGGTCGCGACGGTCACCCTGCCCTTCCCCTACGCCAAGGACTGTGCCTGCAGCGCCTCAACGCCATACGGTGTCTGCCAGCGCGCCCAGCCGCACCAGGGCACCCAACGCACGGGTCTCGGTGACCGGAACGATCCCACGACCCTGGCCGCGGACGTCAACACCGACGTCTTCTTCCCAAGCGGCAAGGCGGCCACGCCACAGGACAGGGCGCTGGGCGACGCCGCCTTCGGCCCCGAGCACACCCTGATTCCCGCCAAGGGCGCGCAGCGGACGACGCGCGGCCGGGTGCCAGAGCGCCTTCCAACCGGAGGTGAGCACGGGCGCCCTGCCCGCCCACGTCAGTTTAGGCCGAGGCGCATGAACATCCCGTTGCGTCCGGGCGTCCAGCAGCGTTCGCTGAAAGGTAACGGGATCGCGGCAACGATGACGCGGGAGGGGGCGAGAGCGGGGCGTTTCCGTCCGGCCGGAAACCGCTCTGGAGCAGGCCTAGGTGCTGATCGCGGCAGGCAGCGGCTAGGGCCCCGGACCATGCGCCAGTGCATGGACGCACTCCACAGGCGCCTCTACCTCGCGCGCATCTTGAACGGCGCGCTGACCGTCGGCCTGACGGTCGTCGGCCGGCTCGTGAGGCTGCCGATGCCCCGGGTCGACGCGGACCGGTGCGCGGCGCCGATCGTGAAGGACATGGGCGCTGGGGGCGCTGACCGCGCTCGCCAGGCGCATCAGGCTCCTCGGCATCGGCGGCCTCAGCCACCTCAAGGCGCGGCTCAGGTCCGGCCTGAAGCCGACCACCTGCGGCACGATCGCCCTGATGGTCGACGGGATCGGCGCCCACACTGGCGCCCGTACTGGCGCCCCGACAGGCGCCCGACCCGTCAGCCGCCCGTGAGGCTCATGTGGCGGCCGACCTGGCCGGCGACCTGCTGGCGCGAGTAGTCGAAGTCGTGGCCCCGCGGCTTGCGCGTGATCGCCTCGCGGATGGCGGCGTCCAGCGCCGCGTTGTCGGGGCTGGCGCGCAGGACCCTGCGCAGGTCCGCGTCGTCGTCCTGGCCGAGGCACATGTAGAGCTGGCCCGTGCAGGTCAGGCGCACGCGGTTGCAGCTCTCGCAGAAATTGTGGGTCAGCGGCGTGATGAAACCGATCCGCTGGCCGGTCTCCTCGACGCGGACATAGCGCGCGGGCCCGCCGGTGCGCTCGGCCGTCTCGGTCAGGCGCCAGCGGGTGGCCAGCTCGGCGCGCAGGTCCTTGAGCGACCAGTACTGGTCCAGCCGGTCCTCGTTGCCGAGATCGCCCATCGGCATGACCTCGATGAAGGTCAGGTCCATGCCCCGCTCGGCACACCACTCGGTGATGGTGAAGAGCTCGTCCTCGTTGACGCCCTTGAGCGCGACGACGTTGATCTTGATGCGCAGCCCCTCGGCCTGGGCCACGTCGATGCCGTGCAGCACGTCGGCCAGCCGGCCCCAGCGGGTGATGTCCTTGAACTTGGCCTCGTCCAGCGTGTCGAGCGAGACGTTGACCCGGCGCACGCCCGCGGCCTTGAGCTCGGCGGCGAAACGCGCGAGCTGCGAGCCGTTGGTCGTCAGCGTCAGCTCGTCCAGCGTGCCCGCCTCGAGGTGGCGGCCCATCGCGCGGAAGAACTGCATGATGTTCTTGCGCACCAGCGGCTCGCCCCCGGTGATCCGCAGCTTGCGCACGCCGAGGTCGACGAAGCGCGAGCAGAGCCGGTCCAGCTCCTCGAGCGTCAGCAGTTCCTTCT
>JBCBPG010000920.1:0-1857 GCA_039820865.1 Pseudomonadota bacterium | reverse complement strand
TCGGGCTTCACGCCGACGGCGCTGAACGAGGGGATCGCCGGGGCGCCGGTGATCGTCGCGCACCCCTTCGTGCCGGTCTACCTGTTGCCGCTGGTCGAGATCGTGACGACCGACGGCCGCTCGGCGCGGGCCGAGGCGGCGGGCGAGACGCTGCGCGCGATCGGTATGCACCCCCTCGTCGTCGGCCGCGAGATCGACGCCCATATCGCCGACCGCCTGCTCGAGGCGGTGTGGCGCGAGGCGCTCTGGCTCGTCCGCGACGGCGTGGCCACGACGGCCGAGATCGACGATGCGATCCGGCTTGGCTTCGGTCTGCGCTGGGCGCAGATGGGCCTGTTCGAGACCTACCGGATCGGCGGGGGCGAGGCGGGGATGCGCCACTTCCTCGCCCAGTTCGGCCCGGCGCTGGCCTGGCCCTGGTCGAAACTGACGGACGTGCCCGAGATGGACGAGGCGCTGGTCGACCTGATCGCCGGGCAGTCGGACGCGCAATCGGGCCACCTCTCGATCCGCGCTCTCGAGCGGCGGCGCGACGACAACCTGGTCGCGATCCTGCGCGCGCTGAAGGGGCGGGGCGATGCCGCGGGCCAGGTGATCGCGGCCCATGAGGCGGTACTGGCCGCGCCGGTCGAGGCCGTCCCGCTCACCACCGTCGAGCGCACGGTGCCGGTCGACTGGCTCGACTACAACGGCCACATGAACGAGAGCCGCTATGGCCAGGTGTTCTCGGACGCGGCCGATGCGGTGATGGCGGCGGTGGGCGCGGATGCCGACTACGTCGCTGGCGGGCACAGCTATTTCACCGTCGACATCCGCATCCGCTTCCGCGACGAGGCATCGGGCGGCGAGGCGATCCGTGTGGAAAGCCAGGTGCTGGAGGGGGCGGGCAAGAAGCTCCGGCTCTATCACCGCATGACCGGCGCGGACGGGGCGCTGAAGGCGACCGCCGAGCAGCTGCTGATCCATGTGAGCCTCGAGACCCGGCGGGCCTGTGCGCCGCTGGAGGCGGTGGCGTCACGGCTCGCGGCGCTGGCCACGGCCCATGCGGCCCTGCCGGCGCCGGACCCGGCCGACCGCCTCCCCTGAGGCGTGAGACCCCGAGGCGTGAGATCCTGAGGCGTGAGACGACGGCGCCGCCCCCCGGGGGGCGGCGCGACAGCGGCCCTGCCGGACGGCCTGGTCCGGGATCGGTGCTTACTGCCTGCCCTCGGTCTTCTTGCCCTTGGCGACCTGGCGGTCACGGTCGAGGCCGAAGAGACGCTCGACGAAGCCCGGCATGCGGTAGTTCTCCTTCCCCGCGCGGGCCGCGGCGAAGCGCTTCTCGTTGCTCTTCATGCGGTCATACGAGTTGCCCTTGGCGTCGGCCATGCCGGCGGTGCCGGCGATCAGGGCGAAGGCGAGGGCGGTGGTGGCGATGGTCTTCATCACGGTGCTCCTGCATCTGGGCGCCGGGGTCTGGGCTCTCGGCCGCTCCCGGGTTGCGCATCAGATGGGTAGCGATCGCGTGAGGATTATCGCCCGCCCCCTCAAGGCACTGTTTCCCCGCGTGAAACGCCCGCCCCCTTGAACCGGCCTGACGCTGCGGACGGACTGCGGTGCACGGGGCGAGCCGGACTGGGCGAGCCGGACGGGGCGAGTCGGGCGGGGCGCGGTGCACGGGGCGCTACCGGCGCCGCCCGCGATGCGGCCTTCCCGGCCTCCTGCCCCTCGGCCTCCTGCCCGCCCACGACAGACTACGCCGACGTCGATGAACACCGCGTTGCGCCGTCGCGGACACCAGCGTTCGCCGCATGGTAACCGATTGGTGCTCAAGCTGACGCGGGAGGGCGCGGGACGCGGCTTGATCGCGCAAGGACG
>JBCBPG010000919.1:0-1858 GCA_039820865.1 Pseudomonadota bacterium | reverse complement strand
GTTCCTCGAGAACGACGACGCCAACCGCGCGCTGATGGGCTCGAACATGCAGCGCCAGGCGGTGCCGCTGGTGAAGGCCGAGGCGCCGCTGGTCGGCACGGGCATGGAGGCGCGGGTCGCGCGTGACAGTGGTGCTGCCATCACCGCGCGGCGCGGTGGCGTGATCGACCAGGTCGACGCGATGCGCATCGTCGTGCGCGTGACCGACGAGATGGAGCCGGGCGATCCGGGCGTGGACATCTATCGTCTGCGCAAGTTCCAGCGCTCGAACCAGAACACCTGCATCAACCAGCGTCCGCTGGTGAAGGTGGGCGACCGGGTGAAGGCCGGCGACGTGGTCGCCGACGGGCCCTCGACGGACCTGGGCGAGCTGGCGCTCGGCAAGAACTGCCTCGTCGCGTTCATGCCGTGGAACGGCTACAACTACGAGGACTCGATCCTCATCTCCGAGCGCGTCGCCAAGGACGACATCTTCACCTCGATCCATATCGAGGAATACGAGGTGATGGCCCGCGACACCAAGCTGGGCCCGGAGGAGATCACCCGCGACATCCCGAATGTCGGCGAGGAAGCGCTGCGCAACCTCGACGAGGCCGGGATCGTCTATATCGGTGCCGAGGTCGGTCCGGGCGACATCCTGGTGGGCAAGATCACGCCCAAGGGCGAGAGCCCGATGACGCCGGAGGAGAAGCTCCTCCGCGCGATCTTCGGCGAGAAGGCCTCGGACGTGCGCGACACCTCGCTGCGCATGCCGCCGGGCGACTACGGCACGGTGGTCGAGGTGCGGGTCTTCAACCGCCACGGCGTCGACAAGGACGAGCGTGCGCTGCAGATCGAGCGCGAGGAGATCGAGCGTCTGGCCCGCGACCGGGACGACGAGCTCGCGATCCTCGAGCGTAACATCTACGCGCGCCTGCGCGACCTGATCGAGGGCAAGACCGTCCTCAAGGGGCCCAAGGGCATCCGCGGCGGCTCGGTCGTCGACGACACGCTGCTCGAGCCGCTGACCCGCGGTCTCTGGTGGCAGCTGGCGCTCGAGGACGAGGCATCGGCGAGCGAGATGGAGGCGCTGAACAAGCAGTTCGACGCCGCCAAGCGCGTGCTCGACGCCCGCTTCGAGGACAAGGTCGAGAAGGTGCGCCGGGGCGACGACCTGCCGCCGGGCGGCATGAAGATGGTCAAGGTCTTCGTCGCGGTGAAGCGCAAGCTGCAGCCGGGCGACAAGATGGCCGGGCGCCACGGCAACAAGGGTGTCATCAGCCGCGTGGTGCCGGAGGAGGACATGCCCTTCCTCGGCGACGGCACGCCGGTCGACCTGGTGCTGAACCCGCTGGGCGTGCCATCGCGCATGAACGTGGGCCAGATCCTCGAGACCCACATGGGCTGGGCCGTCAAGAACCTCGGCCGCCAGGTCGAGGACGCGCTCAACGCCTATCGTCGCCACGGCGACATGACGCCGGTAACCGACGCCATGAAGCTGGTCTATGGCGACGAGGTCTACGACCAGGCCACGGCCGACATGAACCAGGACGAGATGCTGGAGGCGGCGGGCAACATCACCCGCGGCGTGCCGATCGCGACGCCCGTCTTCGACGGTGCCAAGGAGCCTGACGTGAACGCCCACCTCAAGCTGGCGGGCCTGGACGAGAGCGGGCAGTCGACCGTCTATGACGGCCGCACGGGCGAGGCCTTCGCCCGGCCGGTGACGGTGGGCATCAAGTACCTGCTCAAGCTGCACCACCTTGTGGACGACAAGATCCACGCACGCTCGACGGGTCCGTACTCGCTGGTCACGCAGCAGCCGCTGGGCGGCAAGGCGCAGTTCGGCGGCCAGCGCTTCGGCGAGATGGAGGTCTGG
>JBCBPG010000918.1:0-1872 GCA_039820865.1 Pseudomonadota bacterium | reverse complement strand
CTCGCGGCCAACACCGCGCAGCAGGGCGCCGATATTGTCGCCGGCCTCACCGCGGTCGAGCAGCTTGCGGAACATCTCGACGCCGGTGCAGGTCGTCGTCTGGGTGTCGCGGATGCCGACGATCTCGATGCTTTCGCCCACCGTGATCACACCGCGCTCGACGCGGCCGGTGACCACGGTGCCGCGACCCGAGATCGAGAACACGTCCTCGATCGGCATCAGGAAGGGCTGGTCGATCGGGCGCTCCGGCGTCGGGATGTACTCGTCGACCGCCGCCATCAGCTCCTTGATCTTGTCCTCGCCGATCGCGTTGTCGCGGCCTTCCATCGCCGCCAGCGCCGAGCCCGACACGATCGGGATGTCGTCACCCGGGAAGTCGTAGCTGGCGAGGAGCTCGCGCACCTCCATGTCGACGAGCTCGAGCAGCTCCTCGTCGTCGACCTGGTCGACCTTGTTCAGGAACACGACCAGCGCCGGCACGCCGACCTGGCGGGCGAGCAGGATGTGCTCGCGCGTCTGCGGCATCGGGCCGTCGGCGGCGTTCACCACCAGGATCGCGCCGTCCATCTGGGCGGCACCGGTGATCATGTTCTTCACATAGTCGGCGTGGCCGGGGCAGTCGACGTGCGCATAGTGGCGGTTCTCCGTCTCGTACTCCACGTGGGCGGTCGAGATGGTGATGCCGCGCGCCTTCTCTTCCGGCGCACCGTCGATCTGGTCATAGGCCTTGAACTCACCGAAATACTTGGTGATCGCGGCGGTCAGCGTCGTCTTACCGTGGTCGACGTGGCCGATCGTGCCGATGTTCACGTGCGGCTTATTCCGCTCGAACTTTGCCTTCGCCATTGTCTCCGTCCTCTTCTCTCAGCCCGCCGGGTACAGCGACCCGAGCATCCCCTTCGCCGTTACGCGTACTTCGCCTGGATCTCTTCCGAGATGTTCTGCGGCACCGGCTCGTAGTGGTCGAACTGCATCGTGAACTGCGCGCGGCCCGAGGACATCGAGCGCAGGTTGTTGATGTAGCCGAACATGTTGGCCAGCGGCACGAAGGCGTCGATGACGATCGCGTTGCCGCGGGTGTCCTGGCCCTGCACCTGGCCGCGCCGGCTGGTCAGGTCGCCGATGATCGAACCGGTGTACTCCTCCGGCGTGACCACCTCGACCTTCATGATCGGCTCGAGCAGCTTGGCGCCGGCCTTCTTCAGACCCTCGCGCATGGCAGCCCGGCTCGCGATCTCGAAGGCCAGGACCGACGAGTCGACGTCGTGGTAGGCACCGTCGATCAGCGCCACCTTGAAGTCGATCACCGGGAAGCCCGCGAGCGGACCCGAGTCCATCACCGACTGGATGCCCTTCTCGACGCCCGGCACGTACTCCTTCGGCACCGCGCCGCCGACGATCTTGCTCTCGAACGAGTAGCCCTCGCCCGCCTCGGTCGGCGAGATCACCAGCTTGATGCGCGCGAACTGGCCCGAGCCGCCCGACTGCTTCTTGTGGGTGTAGTCGATCTCGTGCTCGTGGCTGATCGTCTCGCGATAGGCGACCTGCGGCTGGCCGATGTTCGCATCCACCTTGAACTCACGACGCAGACGATCGACCAGGATGTCGAGATGGAGCTCGCCCATGCCCTTCATGCGCGTCTGGCCGCTCTCGATGTCGGTCTCGACGCGGAACGACGGATCCTCGGCCGCGAGGCGCTGCAGGCCCTGCGACATCTTCTCCTGGTCGGCCTTCGACTTCGGCTCGATCGCGAACTCGATGACCGGATCGGGGAAGCTCATCGTCTCCAGCACCACCGGCTTGGAGTCGTCGCAGAGCGTGTCGCCCGTCGTCGTGTCCTCCAGGCCCGCGATGGCCACAATGTCACCCGCG
>JBCBPG010000917.1:0-1874 GCA_039820865.1 Pseudomonadota bacterium | reverse complement strand
GTCGGTGAGGCGGTCGGTGAGGAGGCGGCGGTGGCAGACATGCGCCTCGGCCTCGTAGCAGAGGAGCGCGCAGCGCTCCTCGACCACCATGACGGCCAGTGCCTCGAAGGCGTCGAGCGCCTCGGGCGCCTGCATCGCCTCGGCATAGATCGCGTGCATCTCGCCCACGCGCCCGGCACGGGCGGCATCGCGCCCCTCCCTCGGCGTGCCGAGCGCGCGGAGATGGGTGTAGGCGATGCCCGCCTCCTCGAGCCCGGCCGAGAGGGCGCGCTTGGCAAAGCCCGCGCGGCGCGAGGCGGCGACGGCGCGCACGTCGACCAGGTGGCGCACGCCCGCGCCCTGCAGCCGGGCGATCACGTCCGGCAGGGTCGCCTTCTCGTAGCCGATGGTCACCAGCGTCCGTTCCATGTCACGCTCCCCGTCCCCGGGGCCCGACCCCGCGGGTCAAGCATGCGCCGGACGAACGGCGCGGGAAAGGGAGGGATGCCATGGACGGACGGCTGGCCGGCAAGACGGCGCTGATCACGGGGGCGGCCTCGGGGTTCGGGCGCGCGATGGCCGAGCGTTTCGCGGCCGAGGGCGCGGCGGTCTCGGTGGTGGACCTGGACGCGGCCGGCGCCGAAGCGGTGGCGGGCGCGATCGCGGCGACGGGCGCGCGCGCGGTGGCGGCGGGTGCCGACGTGACCGATCGCGCGGCGCTGGAGGCGGCGATCGCGGGCGCCGAGGCGGCGCACGGCCCCCTCGACATCCTGGTCAACAACGCGGGTTTCGCGCATCGCAACCAGCCGCTGCTGGAGGTCGGGGAGGCCGAGTTCGACCGCTGCTTCGACGTCAACGTCAAGGCGATCTACCACGCGGTGCAGCTGATGGTGCCGCGCTGGCGGGCGCGGGGCGCGGGGGGCTCGATGCTCACCATCGGCTCGACCGCGGGCATCCGGCCGCGCCCGGGGCTGACCTGGTACAACGCCTCCAAGGGGGCGGCGAACCTGATGACCCGCTCGCTGGCCGTCGAGCTTGCGCCCGACCGGATCCGGGTGAACTGCATCGCCCCGGTGATGGGCGTGACGGGGATGCTGGAGACCTTCATGGGGCTGCCGGACACGCCCGAGAACCGCGAGCGCTTCGTCGCGACCATCCCCCTCGGCCGGCTGAGCGAGCCCGGGGACGTCTCGAACGCCGCGCTCTACCTGTGCTCGGACGAGGCCGCGTTCATCACGGGCGTGGTGCTGGAGGTCGATGGCGGGCGGACGGTCTGAAGCCGCGCAACGCCTCTTGCATCGCGACGCTTTGGCAACGAACATATGACACTTTCATGTCGCAGAACGCGATGGAGGGGTCATGGGGACGATTGCCTGTGCGCTGGCCGCGGGGCTGGCGGTGACGGTCTGTTGTGTCGGGGGACACGGCACGGCGCAGACGGCGGACACCGACGTACCGGTGCGTGCGGCGCCGGCGGTGGACCTGGAGGAGGTGGTCTGGGGCGCGACCACCGGCGATGCCGAGGCGGTGGCCGCGCTGGAGGCCGAGACCGCGGCCTATTTCGAGAGCTGCATGGACCAGATGCGCCGCGACGTGCCGTTCTCGCGGCTGGCGGGCTGCTTCAACGTCTATGACATGATGATGATGCGGCTGCGCCGGATGCGCGGCGACGACCGCCCGCCGCCGCGCATCACGCGCTGAGCCCACGCGCGGCCTCGCCGCCGCGGGACGCGGCGGTCCCCGGACCTGCCCCGCGCCTGCCCCGGGGCCTGCACCGGGTCTGCACCGGGCCTGCACCGGGCCTGCACCGGGCCTGCACCGGGCCTGCACCGGGCCTGTTCCCCGCGCCGCGCGCTCGCTAGACTGATGCGGGTGCCCCTGGCGGCTGATCCGGG
>JBCBPG010000916.1:0-1878 GCA_039820865.1 Pseudomonadota bacterium | reverse complement strand
GCGGCGCTCAGCGAGAGCGACAGCCAGGCGCTTCTCGACCTGCTCCTGGAACTCAAGACCCAGGGCGTCACCTCGATCATCATCAGCCACAAGCTGAACGAGGTGCGCCGCGTCGCCGACACCATCACCGTCATCCGCGACGGCGCCACGGTCGCCACCATCGACGCGCGCGAGCAGGACGTGAGCGAGGACCGCATCGTCCGCGCCATGGTCGGGCGCGACATGTCGCAGCGCTATCCCGAACGCGAACGCCGCGCCGGCGAGATGCTGTTCGAGGTCGAGGGCTGGTCCGTCGGCCATCCCGAGCACACCGACCGCGACGCGGTGCGCGACGTCTCCCTCACCGTCCGCGCGGGCGAGGTCGTGGGCATCGCGGGCCTCATGGGCGCGGGCCGCACGGAACTGGCCATGAGCCTCTTCGGCCGGAGCTATGGCCGCGACATCCGAGGCACCGCGCGCCTCCGCGGCCAGCCCGTCGATCTCTCGACCGTCGGGCGCGCCGTGCGCGCGGGCCTCGCCTACGTCACCGAGGACCGCAAGGGCCTCGGCCTGATCCTCGAGGACACGATCCAGCGCAACATCACGCTGCCGAACCTCGGCGCCGTGAGCCGCGCGGGCGTGATCAACGAGGCCGAGGAGACCGGCGTCTCCGAACGCTTCCGCGCGGCGATGAACATCCGCACGCCGAGCGTCTTCCAGAAGGTCATGAACCTCTCCGGCGGCAACCAGCAGAAGGTCGTCCTCTCGCGCTGGCTCTTCACCGACCCGCAGGTGCTGATCCTGGACGAGCCGACACGCGGCATCGACGTCGGCGCCAAGTTCGAGATCTATGGCCTCATCAACCAGCTCTCGGCCGAGGGGCGCGGCGTCGTGATGATCTCCTCCGAGATGCCCGAACTGCTCGGCATGTGCGACCGCATCTACGTCATGAACGAGGGGCGCTTCGTCGGCGAGCTCGACGCCGCCGAGGCCAGCCAGGAGCGCATCATGGCGCTCATCGTCACCGAATAGGGAGCCCGCGATGACCACCACCGCGTCCGAGGAGACCGCCGCCGGCCCCACCGAGAGCAGCCGCGGCCTGATGCACTATCTCGGCGCGCACATGCGCGACTACGGGCTGCTGTTCGCGCTGATCGCGATCATGGCGTTCTTCGAGATCGTCACCGGGGGCACGCTGCTGAAGCCGGTGAACATCACCAACCTGGTGCTGCAGAACAGCTACATCATCATCATGGCGCTGGGGATGCTGATCGTCATCGTCGGCGGCAACATCGACCTCAGCGTCGGCTCGGTAATGGGCTTCATCGGGGCGCTCGCGGCGGTGATGATCGTGCAATGGGAGGTGCCGGTGCCGCTGGCGGTGCTGGCCTGCCTGGTCACCGGCACGCTCATTGGCGCGGCGCAGGGCTACTGGGTCGCCTACTGGGCGATCCCCTCCTTCATCGTCACGCTCGCAGGCATGCTGGTCTTCCGCGGCCTCTCGCTCTGGCTTCTCGAGGGCCAGTCGGTCGGCCCCTTCCCGCGCGAGTTCCAGGCGCTCTCGACCGGGTTCATCCCCGATCTCACCGGCGTCGGGCGGCCGAACGTCACGGCGCTGATCGCGGGCGCGCTGGCGGTCTGCGCGATCGTCTACATGGGCCTCTCGACGCGTGCGCGGAACCGCGCCTACGGGATCGAGGACGAGCCCTTCGGCCTCTTCGTCGCCCGCACCGTGATCATCGCCGGCGCGTTCATGTTCCTGGTCTGGAAGCTCGCCACCTTCCGCGGCCTGCCGAACGTGCTGATCACCATGGCGGTGCTGACGATCGTCTATGCCTTCATCACCGAGAAGACGACGCTCGGCCGGCGCATCTACGCCCTCGGCGGCAATGCCAAGGC
>JBCBPG010000915.1:0-1882 GCA_039820865.1 Pseudomonadota bacterium | reverse complement strand
GGCGCATGACGCGCGCTCGAACCAGCGGCTCCTGGCCGAGACGCTCTTCGCCGGCCAGGCGGCCGCGGCGGGGTTCGTGCCGCTCTATACCGGCGCGGTCGAGCCGGCGGCGGCCGAGACGGCGCTCTCGCTCTCGCTCCAGCCGCTCCTGCCGCTCGACGTGGTCGTGCTCGGCATGGGAGCCGACAGGCATACCGCCTCGCTCTTCCCGGGCTCGCCCCAGCTCGACGCGGCGCTGGCGCCCGGCGAGGGCCGGCACGCGCTGGCCGTCACCGCGCCCGGCCAGCCGGAGCCGCGGATCACGCTGAGCGCCCCGGTCCTGTCGGGCGCGCGGCATGTCTACCTGCTGATCCGGGGCGCGGAAAAACGCGCGGCGCTCGACGCCGCCCTGGCCGAGAGCGATCCGCGGCGCGCGCCGATCCGTGCCGTGCTAGAGGCTGCCCACGACACCACCGTCTTCTACGCGGACTGAGAGGCCCGGGCCGGCCCCGGGGAAATGGAGACCGCCCCGATGACCCATGCCACCATCGCCGCCGTGACCGAGCGGATCGTCGAGCGCTCGGCCGCCACGCGCGCCGCCTACCTGGCCCGCTGCCGTGCCGCGGCCGAGGCCGGGCCTGCGCGCGCGCATCTCTCCTGCGGGAACATGGCGCATATCACCGCCGCCAGCGGCGCCGACAAGGCCGCCATCGCCAAGGAGCGCGGCGGCAATATCGGCATCGTCACGGCCTATAACGACATGCTGTCCGCCCATCAGCCCTTCGAGCGGTTCCCGGCGCTCATCAAGGACGCGGCGCGCGCGGCGGGCGGCACGGCACAGGTCGCCGGCGGCGTGCCCGCGATGTGCGACGGCGTCACCCAGGGCCAGCCGGGCATGGAGCTCTCGCTCTTCTCGCGCGACGTGATCGCGCTGTCGGCGGGCGTGGCGCTCAGCCACAACTGCTTCGACGCGGCGATTTTCCTGGGCGTCTGCGACAAGATCGTGCCGGGGCTGGTGATCGCGGCGGCCAGCTTCGGCCACCTGCCGGTTGTCTTCGCCCCCGCGGGCCCGATGCCCTCGGGCCTGCCCAACGACGAGAAGGCCCGGGTGCGCAACCAGTTCGCCGCCGGCGAGATCGGGCGCGACCGGCTGCTGCAGGCCGAGATGGCCAGCTATCACGGCCCCGGCACCTGCACCTTCTACGGCACCGCCAACACCAACCAGATGCTGATGGAGTTCATGGGGCTGCACCTGCCCGGGACCAGCTTCGTCAATCCCGGCTCGCCGCTGCGCGACGCGCTGACGGCCGAGGCTGCCCACCGCGCGCTGGCGATCACAGCGCGGGGCAACGCCTACATCCCCGCCTCGGCGGTGCTGAGCGAGAAGGCCTTCGTGAACGGGATGGTGGGGCTGTCGGCCACGGGCGGCTCGACCAACCTGACGATCCACCTGGTCGCGATGGCCCGGGCGGCGGGCGTGCTGATCGACTGGGCCGACATGGCCGAGATCTCGTCGGTCACGCCGCTGATGGCCAAGGTCTATCCGAACGGCATCGCCGACGTGAACCACTTCCACGCCGCCGGCGGGCTTGGCTTCATGATCGGCGAGCTGCTCGGCGCCGGTCTGCTGCACGACGACGTGGCCACGATCGCGGGCCCGGGTCTTGCGCGCTATACCGAGGAGCCGCGCCTTGGCGAGAACGGTCGCGTCACCTGGGTCCCCGGCGCGGGCGCCAGCGGCAACACCGACATCCTGCGCCCCGCGGCCGAGCCCTTTCAGCCGACCGGCGGGCTCGCGGTGCTGGAGGGCAATCTCGGCCGCGCGGTCATCAAGGTCTCGGCCGTCAAGCCGCAGCACCGGACGGTCGAGGCGCCGGTGCGCGTCTTCCACGACCAGGAGAGC
>JBCBPG010000914.1:0-1883 GCA_039820865.1 Pseudomonadota bacterium | reverse complement strand
TCCAGGCAGACCAGGACGAGGCGGACGAGATCGCCGCCTTCGGCCGCTGGATCGCCGGCCAGTGCAAGAGCCCGGACGACGGCGCACGCCGGCTCGGCAAGATCGTCCGCCGCCTCGCCGGCGACGAAGTCGGGCGCGATCTCGTCGCGATGACCGAGCGCGTGGCCCAGGTGGATGGTGCCCCGCTGAGCGAGGCGCAGGCGAGCGCCCTCCTCACGCTGCGCCGCCAGTTCGAGGGCTGAGCCCCGCAACGCGAAGGGGCGCGACCGTCGCCGGCCGCGCCCCCACATCTGCGGCGATGCCGCCCGATCAGCGCTTCGAGAACTGGAAGCTGCGCCGCGCCTTGCGCTTGCCGTACTTCTTGCGCTCGACCACGCGGCTGTCGCGGGTGAGGAACCCGGCGGCCTTGAGCGCCGAGCGGAGCTCCGGGTCGTAGAGGCTGAGCGCCTTGGAGATGCCGTGCTTGACCGCGCCGGCCTGGCCCGAGAGGCCGCCGCCCTTGACGGTGGCCATCACGTCGAACTGGCCGGCGACATTGGCCACGCGGAAGGGCTGGTTGATCACCATCTGCAGCACGGGGCGAGCAAAGTAGACCTCGACCTCGCGGCCGTTCACCACCGTGCGGCCCGCGCCCGGCTTGACCCAGACACGCGCGACCGCGTCCTTGCGCTTGCCGGTGGCATAGCTGCGGCCGTACTGGTCGCGCACGGGCTCGCGCGGCGCCTGCACCTCGAGATCGATGCCATCCTCGCCCGCGGCCACGGCGCCCTCGGCAACGGCGTCCTTCAGCTGGTCCAGCGACCGGATATCCTCGGCCATCAGCGGGCCCCCTGCACGTTCTTGGGATTGGCGCCGGCGATGTCGACGACGGCGGGCGTCTGGGCGGTATGCGGATGCTCGGCCCCCGCATAGACGCGCAGATGCGTCAACTGGCGTCGCGTCAGCGGGCCGCCCGGCATCATGCGCTGCACCGCCTTGTGGATCACCCGCTCGGGGAAGCGGCCCTCGAGCAGCTGCGTCGCCGTACGGCTCTTGATCCCGCCCGGGTGGCCGGTGTGCCAGTAGTAGGTCTTGTCGCGGCGCTTGTTGCCCGTCAGCTTCACCTTCTCGGCGTTGATGACGATGATGTTGTCGCCCATGTCCATGTGCGGCGTGAACGTCGCCTTGTGCTTGCCGCGCAGGCGCATGGCGATGATCGAGGCGAGGCGGCCGAGCACGACGCCCTCGGCGTCGATCAGCACCCACTCCTTCTCGATATCCGCCGGTTTCGCGGAAAAGGTCTTCATGACGGCCCTCGGTCGATCGGATCAGGCGCGGCATTTGCCCCAGTGCGGACCCCATGTCAAGCGACCTTGGTGCATCCGGGCGCGAAATTCGCGTGCAATTCCGGCAGGATGGTAATGAGGTATCTGAATACCCCAAAACCTGACCGGCACAGCTGGCCAGGCCGGGCGGACGGTTTCGACGCCAGTTCCGCGAGCGGCGTATACCGCATGGCAAGATCCTTCTGCGACCATCCCGGATTGCCACCCGCGTTCACCATCTTGCGCAACGCAAGCGAAAGGATCGCGGCGCACGATCCGCCCCGCCGCTGCCAAGGAGGGTGCGATGGATGCCAGCTTTTCCTACGCCAGCACGCTGGCACGCTTCGAGACCGGTCTGGTGGCGAGGCGCGCCGGGGGCGAGGCCAACGACCTGCCAGGCGACCTGCCAGGGGACCTGCCAGGGGACCTGCCAGGCGACCTGCCGCCGGGCCGGCGCATCGGCCCGGCCGAGGGGTCGCGCGGCATCGGGCCGGAACGGGCAGGCGATCCCGACCGCGGCCTGCCCCCCGGGCGCGGCCTCGGCCTGCTCGCCCGCTTCGCCGCCGCCGCGCGCCAGGC
>JBCBPG010000913.1:0-1884 GCA_039820865.1 Pseudomonadota bacterium | reverse complement strand
TGGTGTTCGACGCGCACGGCAAGGCTTTCGCGTTCTTCGGCGGCGCCTGCACGCGCGGGATCTACGACAGTGAGGAGGATCAGCGATTGATCCAGTGGATCAATAGCCCGACGAACGAAGACCGCGGTGGACGCGATCTTCGTGGGCAAGGAGCGCGCCTACAATCGTCGCCCCGCGCGCCCAAGGCGCGCAGATCGTGGATTGGCGGCCTTTGGCCGCCCGGCAGATGTGCAGCCACTACCTGGTCGAGCCGGTCGCCTGTACCCCGGCCTGCGGCTGGGACTGCGCCTGCGTGGCGCCACCGGTTCGAGCCCGCTGGCGCAGGGGCAGGTCGAGAACCAGGTGGGCACCGTTCGCCAACGCTTCTTCGCGCCGCGGGTCAAGGTGAAGAGCTATGAGGAGCTCAACGCCTGGCTGGCTGATCGCTGCGTCACGCCGTAGGCGTGCCTCCGGCACGACGCCTGGGCAAAGGCGCACCGCCACACCGAGATGCCGGACCGCATGATCTGGGAAGTGTTCGAAGAGGAGCGCGCGAGCCTGGTGCCGTATCGTGGCCCCTTCGACGGCTTCCATGCGGTGCCGGCCGCGGTCTCGAAGACCTGCCTCGTGCGCTTCGACAGCAACAAGTACTCGGTGATGGCCAGCGCGGTCGGGCGGCCCGTCGAGATCCGTGCCTATGCAGAGCGCATCGAGATCCGCCAGGACGGGCGCGTCGTCGGCGAACACCAGCGCGCCTTCGGGCGTGGTAAGACAGTCTACGACCCTTGGCACTATGTCCCTGTGCTCGCTCGTAAACCGGGTGCTCTGAGGAATGGTGCGCCATTCAAGAGCTGGGCGCTGCCGGCGCCCCTGGAGCGCATCCGCCGCAAGCTGAAGAGCGTGCCGGACGGCGACCGGCAGATGGTCGAGATCCTCGGCGCCGTGCTCGGCGACGGGCTGCCGGCCGTCGAGGCGGCCTGTGCCGAAGCGCTCGCCGTTTCCGAAGGTCCCCGCCTCCGGCGGGAGGGCGTCCACTCGGCGGACGTGGTCCTCAACATCCTGGCGCGCAGGCGCGAGCCGCCACCTCCCGACACGATCATGACCCCCGAGGCGCTGCGCCTCGCTCACGAGCCGGTCGCTGACTGCGCCCGGTACGACAGCCTGAGGAGGGCAGCACCATGATGGAGCGCACCGACATCCTGAACACCATGGCCGCCTTGAAGCTCTTCGGCATGAAGGCCGGCTACGACGAGATCGTCGCCACCGCCGTGGAGCGCCAGCACGAGCCGAAGCGCATCGTCGGCGACCTGCTGACGGCCGAGCTCAGCGAGAAGCAGGCGCGCTCGATCAAGTACCAGATGACCATCGCGCGGATGCCGTTTGCCAAGGAGATCGACGAGTTCGCCTTCGACGACACGCCGATCAACGAGACGCTGGTGCGCGACCTCGCCGGCGGCGCCTTCCTCGAGCAGCAGCGCAACCTCGTCCTGATCGGCGGCACGGGGACCGGCAAGACGCACCTCGCCGTCGGCATCGTCCGCGCCTGCATCCGAGCCGGCGCCCGCGGCCGCTTCTTCAATGTCGTCGATCTGGTGAACAAGCTCGATGCCGAGGCCCGCGACGGTCGCCAGGGCCGCACCGCCGATCTGCTCTGCCGCCTCGATTTCGTGGTGCTCGACGAGCTCGGCTACCTGCCCTTCGCACAGACCGGCGGCCAGCTCCTCTTCCACCTCGTCAGCCGGCTCTACGAGCAGACCTCGGTGGTCGTCACCACCAACCTTGCCTTCGGCGAATGGCCCAGCGTGTTCGGCGACGCCAAGATGACCACCGCGCTCCTCGACCGCCTGACCCATCACTGCGAGATCGTCGAGACCGGCAACGAAAGCTGGCGCTTCAAGAACCGCG
>JBCBPG010000912.1:0-1888 GCA_039820865.1 Pseudomonadota bacterium | reverse complement strand
GACCGCCTCGTAGATCGTCTCGTTGCGCTCGTCGCCGTCGGCGATCGAAAGCTCCGCCCCCTCCTCGACGTTGAGCACCAGCGAGACGGCGACGCGCGCGCCGCCCGGCCAGCGGACCGGCGGCGGCGGCGCGGGGCGGAAGTCGCGCCGGTCGCTCATGTCCCGCCGGAGGGTCCGCTGGAGGGCCCGCAGGCGGGCGGGCGGGCGCGGCGGAGATAGGTGCCCGTCCGCTCGGCCAGCATGGTGCCGCCCCGGCAGACGACGCGGCCGCGCAGCATGGTCATCACCGGCCACCCGGTCACCTCCAGCCCCTCGTAGGGCGTGTAGTCGGCGCCGTGATGCAGGCCTGCCTGGGCGATCGTCTCGCGCCGTTCGGGGTCCCAGAGCACGATGTCGGCGTCCGAGCCCACCGCGATGGTGCCCTTGCGCGGATAGAGCCCGTAGATCCGCGCATGGTTGGTCGCCGTCAGCGCCACGAAGCGCTCGAGCGGGATCCGCCCCTTCACCACCCCTTCGGAGAACAGGATCGGCAGACGCGTCTCGACGCCCGGGATGCCGTTCGGGATGTAGCGGAAGCTCCTCAACCCGTCGGGATGCTGCTTGCCGGCCGGGTCCTCGTAGCGGAACGGGCAGTGGTCGGAGGAGAAGACGTCGAAGACCCCCTGCTCCAGCCCCTCCCAGCAGGCGGCCTGGCTCTCGCTGTCGCGGGGCGGGGGCGAGCAGACCTGCTTGGCGCCGTCGAAGCCGGCGGTGTCGAGGTCGTCGGCCGTCAGCACCAGGTATTGCGGGCAGGTTTCGGACAGGACGGGGCGGCCGCGCAGGCGCGCGCGGCGGATCTCCTCCATCGCCTCGCGGTTCGAGACATGGACGACCATCAGCGGCACGTCGGCGATCTCGGCCAGCGAGATGGCGCGGTGTGTCGCCTCGCGCTCGACCGGGATGGGGCGGGTGCGGGCATGCATGACCGGCGCCGTCTCGCCCGCGGCATCGGCGCGGTCGCGCAGCCATTCGATCGCGTCGTCGTTCTCGGCATGGATGAGCGTCAGCATGCCGGCCGCCCTGGCGGCGGCGAAGACCTCGAGGATGTCGCGGTCGGCGAGCCTCAGCCCCGGGTAGGTCATGAAGACCTTGGCCGAGGTGTAGCCGTCGGCCGCCAGCGCGGGCAGCTCCTGCCCCAGCACCTGCGCGGTGGGATCGGCGATGATCAGGTGGAAGCTGACATCGACATGGGCGCGCCCCTCGGCCAGGCCGTGGTACCAGGTCAGCGCCTCGCGCAGCGTCTGGCCCCGGGCCTGCAGGCAGAAGGGCATGATCGTCGTGTTGCCGCCGAAGGCGGCGGCGCGCGTGGCACTGTCGAAATCGTCGGCCATCTCGATGCCGGGGCCCGAGGGCTGGCTGACATGGACGTGGCTGTCGATCCCGCCGGGCAGCGCCAGCAGGCCGGCGGCGTCGATCACCTCGGCCCCGTCGAGATCGAGCCCCAGCGCCGCGACGCGGCCGTCGCTGATGCCGATATCGGCGCGGAAGGTGTCGGCGGCCGTCGCGACCGTCGCCCCCCGGATCACGGTGTCGAACGCGCTCATCCGGCTCTCCTTCGCCTGCCTCGCACCCCGCAGCAATCAGGCTGCAATCAAATTGCATGCCATCCGCGCACGTCCCGGGCGGGCGGCGCCGGCCGTCAGCCTGGCTGGCCCTGCCCTTCGACCTGGCCCTGCCCAACGCCCTGCCCTTCGACCTGACCCTGGCCCTGGCCGATCACGGCGATCACGGTCTGGCCGGTGCGCAGGAGGTGGCGGCG
Source organism: Pseudomonadota bacterium (assembly GCA_039820865.1). Lineage (GTDB taxonomy): Bacteria > Pseudomonadota > Alphaproteobacteria > Rhodobacterales > Rhodobacteraceae > Thermohalobaculum. The sequence goes on along the minus strand of JBCBPG010000912.1, from coordinate 90 downwards.
CCAGATCCGCTCGGCCGCGCCGGCATCGCGGCCCCGCAGCGCCGCCATCAGCGCGTCATGCTCGCCCATCGCCTCGGCAAAGCGGCGTTC
>JBCBPG010000911.1:0-1890 GCA_039820865.1 Pseudomonadota bacterium | reverse complement strand
CCATCACCGCGTACTGGACCAGCGTGCGCGGCTCGGCCCGCACATCGGCGCCCACGTCGAGGACGGTGTTGAAGCCGTGGGGCTGGCAGGCAGGCCAGTGCACCGCGATCGCGGGCCGGTCGATGCCGGGCGCGCGGCGCAGGATGATCAGCGCCAGCAGCATCAGCGCACCGGTATTGCCGGGCGACAGCGCGACCGCCGCCTCGCCGTCGCGCACGGCCCGCAGCGCCGCCCACATCGACGATTCGCGCCGCGTGCGCAGCGCCCGCGTCGGCAGGTCGTCCATCCGGATCACGTCGGGCGCGTGGCGCAGCGTGACGCGCCCCGCCAGCCCGGCATTGCGCCTGCGGGCCAGCTGCCGGCCGATCTCGGCCTCGTCGCCGCAGATCAGGAAGCGCGTGTCGGGCAGATGACGGAGCGCGCGCGCCAGCCCCGCGACGACCGGCGCGGGGCCGGCGTCGCCGCTCATGGCGTCGATCGCGATGACCTGTCCCTGGCTCATGCCCCGATCATGCCCGGCCGCGCGTGACGCTTTCAGCCATCGAGCCGCCGCGCGCCGACAGCGCGGCCGCCAGGGCCGCTGCCAAGGGCGCTGCCAGGGCCCCCGCCAGGGACGCTGCCAGTGACGTTGTCCGCGCCGTCGCCGCGCCCGCCGGAGCGGGCAGACAGCGAGGCCGGAACGACACGCTCACCGGGGAATGCCGCCGGCGCGATCAGGCCGCGTCGTCGTCGAAGTCCACCTCGGGCGCAGCCTTCACGACCTCGCGGTCGCGGTAGAAGCCGCAGGCCCCGCAGACATGGTGCGGCAGCTTGAGCTCGCCGCAGTTGGGGCATTCGCTCGACGCCACCACCTTGAGGGCATCGTGGCTGCGCCGCATCCCGCGCTTGGAGCGGGTCACCCGGTTCTGTTGGACCGCCATGGTTCATCCTCGTGGTCATGCCGTCGCCCGCCTCGCCGCCGGCCCGGCCACTCGCGGGCCAAAGCCGTGCCGGGCGCTGCAGGCGCCGCTGTCCCGTCCGTCGCGCCGCCTATCGACGCCCGTTGTCGGAGAGACGGGGAAAATACGCATATTCGCCCGCAGGACAAGCCCCCGCGGCCGTGTTCGATGCACGACCCCGGCGTGAGGCCTCAATCGTCCGGCGCGCCGCTCACGCCTCGCCGTTTCCGCCGTTTCCCTCGCCGCCGAGACGGGACTTCAGCGCCGCCAGACCCGCGAAGGGGCGCGCGGCCTCGTCGGTCAGCGCCTCGGCGCCCGGCGGGGCGTAGACGCGCGCACCGTGCTCGGCGTCCGGCGCACGGGGGAAGGGATCGAGGGCAAGCGCCAGCGCCTCGATCATCGGCTGGGCGAGGTCGATCGTCGCGCCCAGCGGCTCGGGCGCCTCGTCGTCGTGCTCGCGGAGCTCGAGCTCGCTGCCCTCGGGCGTGGCGATGCCGGGCAGCCAGACCCGCGCCACCGGCGTCTCCACACGCGCCGCCACCGGCTCCAGCGTGACCACGCAGGCCTGCGCCAGGTCGGCCGCGAGCTGACCCGTCAGCGCCCAGCCGTCGAGCTGAGGCGCCAGCGAGGCGCGGAAGACGAGGCTGTCGAGCGAGAGGATCCTCAGATAGGCCGCGATCGCCGCACGGTCCCCGGCCTCGGGGCGCAGCTCGACCGTCATGCCGCCGCTCTCGACCAGTGCCGTGGTCGCGATCGGATGCGTGATCGGAAGCGGCGCGGCCATGTCGCCCGGCGACGTGCCATGAGCGGCCCCGGACGCTGTCCCGTCCGCAGTCCTGCGGTCGGCCGCCTTTCCTGCACCCGCTCCGTCGCGGGTCCCGTCCTTGCGCGCCATTACCCGTCCCGCCTGCCGTGCCCGGGCCGGCTACCGTGCCGTCCCTGCCTTGAACTT
>JBCBPG010000910.1:0-1898 GCA_039820865.1 Pseudomonadota bacterium | reverse complement strand
TCGGGCGCATGGCGGAAGAGCGCCTCGTAGAAGTAGAGCGAGTGCGGCTCGAGCGCGTCGCCGAGCCGCGCGAAGCTGGACCGGAGCAGTCCGACCTGATGTTCCGTCAACGACATGTGCCTCTCCCTCAGCCGCCGCCGGAAGGGTTGTCGGCGGGACAGGGCGTGCGGGCCTTGACCTTTCGCAAACGCGAAGGCGCGGGGGGTCAGAGGAGCGCCAGCCAGCGCTCGACGGCGTCGAGCAGCGGGCGAAGCAGGTTGGCGAGGTCCATCAGCCAGACGGTGGAGACGCCGGTGGCGGCGAGCCCGGCGCTGGCGCCCGCCGCCTGGCCGACGGCCTTGAAGAACGCGTCGGCCGCCACGTCCAGCTTGGCCGCCAGCCAGCCGACGGCACGGCGCAGGAACCCAGCCGTCTGCTCGCGGGCCTGCGCTACCGCTTCGGCATCCGGTGCGGGCGCCTCGGCCTCGCGGGCGAGGGTGGCGACCGCCTCCTCCAGACGGTCGATCTCGGCAGGCCCGACCGGCGCGTCGTCCAGCGGCTCGGGCGGGCGGTTGTGGCCGATGGGCGCGACGTGGTCGGGGCGCCCGGCGATCAGCCGCGCCGCCTCGCCGGCCGAGCGGCCCACGGCCACCGCCGCCTCGATCCGGTCGATGGCGTGGGCCAGGGTCTCGGTGCTCTGCCAGGCCTCGACGGGCAGCTGGGCGACCCGGTACCAGGTCTCGTCCGGCTCGCGCCCGACCAGGATCAGCCCGTACCAGCGCGCGAGATGGCCGAGGCCTGCATGGTTCAGCCGCTCGACCGAGGCGTTCCATCGCTCCGACACCATCGCGGGCTGACCATCTGGCCAGAGCGCCGAGGTGGCGGGCATCGACGCCCCCTCCTCGGCCAGCCGCTCCAGGTCGCGCCTGCCGGCGGCGACCGCCTCGGCGCCGAGGACGCGGAAGTGGTCCCGGAACGAGGTCTCGACCGCGGCCTCGGTATCGGCCGTCGGTCCCGCCACCAGTGCCTTGAAGGCGAGGTTGAAGCGCAGGATGTCGTCGCCCGCCGCCGCAACGGCATCGCTCACCCGGATGTCCTGCGGGGGCAGGACCCCGGCATGGGCGGCCGCGAGCACGATCGCCACCCGGGTCGCGCGACGGAACAGCGCCGGTTCCCGGGCGTTGGCCACGTGGCCGCGCAGCGCGATGCGGTAGGCGACGAGCGCCTTCTCGCGCCGGCCCAGGCCGCGGAGATCGAGGCGACCGGTCCTGTCCTGGGAGGTTTCGTTCACGCCCGCCCTCGCCTGCTGTATGGCGAGCATGGCATGGCTGCCTCTCGCCGCACAGGGATGGCGCGCTTGGCCCGACACGCTAAGCTCGCGCTCAAAACAGCGGGGAGGCCGCGGCCATGACGGATATCGCCAAGCGGGTCTATGACCATGCCTGGAAGATCGACCCGATCGTCCGCTCGGTGCTGGACACCGATTTCTACAAGCTGCTGATGGCGCAGAGCATCCGGCGCCACCACCCCGACACGTGCGTGACCTTCCGCGTGATCAACCGCCATGACCGGGTGCCCCTGGCGCGGCTGATCGACGAGGGGGCGCTGCGCGAACAGCTCGACCATATCCGCGGGCTCCGCCTCTCGCGGGGCGAGGGGACGTGGCTGCGCGGCAATACCTTCTATGGCCGCCGCCAGATGTTCACGCCCGAGTTCATCGACTGGCTCGAAGCCTTCCGCTTTCCCGACTACCGGCTCGAGCGGGTGGGCGACCAGTACGAGCTGACCTTCGAGGGGCCCTGGGCGGCGGTCACGCTGTGGGAGGTGCCGGCGCTGGCGGCGATCATGGAGCTGCGCTCGCGCGCGGTCCTGGGCTCGATGGGCAAGTTCGAGCTGCAGGTGCTCTATGCCCGCGCGAT
>JBCBPG010000909.1:0-1903 GCA_039820865.1 Pseudomonadota bacterium | reverse complement strand
CACCGCCCTCCGAGACCTGGCCAGCCGCGCTTTGCGCGGCCGCGTCACGAGGGGGGTCGATCCCCCCGAGGGGCGCGCACCGGGCGGGACATCCGCGCCGTCGTCCCGGACCGGGGCGCCGTTTTCCTCGCGCTTCGTCAACCGCTTTGCTACCAGCGGCCCGGTATCCGATCCGGACGGCGTTCTTGGGGGACTTTTCCGGCCATGCATCTGGCGATCTTCGGCCTCGGCTATGTGGGCTTCACCGCGGCCTGCTGCCTGGCCTCCCAAGGGCGGCGCGTCACCGGCGTCGACGTGAGCGCGCGCAAGGTCGCGGCCATCGAGGCGGGCGACGCGCCCATCGTGGAGCCGGGGCTGGCGGACATGCTGGCCGAGGCCCGCGGCAAGGGCCTGCTGACGGCGCGGCGCGAGATCGGCGATGCGCTCGCCGATGCGGACGGGGCGATCGTGTGCGTGGGCACGCCCTCGGGGCCCGACGGCGGGCATGACATGGGCCATGTGGCCGCGGTGACGCGCCAGATCGCCGAGGCGCTGGCGCAGAGCGAGCGCACGGCGCCGCTGACCATCGCCTACCGCTCCACCTTCCGGCCCGGCTCGATGGAAACCCTCGTGCGTCCGATTCTGGAGGCGCGGCTGGGGGCGGAGATGGGCGGCAAGGCGCGCCTCGCCTACAATCCCGAATTCCTGCGCGAGGGCTCGGCGGTCCACGATTTCTTCAACCCGCCCAAGATCGTCATCGGCACCGAGGGGGCGCGCCCCGATCCGGTGATGGAGGCGCTGCACGAGGGGCTGGAGGCGCCGGTGTTCCGCGTGGGCTTTCGCGAGGCGGAGCTGACCAAGTTCGTCGACAACGCCTGGCACGCGGTCAAGGTCGCCTTCGCCAACGAGATCGGCCGCGTCTGCCTCGATCTGGGCATCGAGGCCAAGACGGCGCACAAGATCTTCGTGGCCGACGAAAAGCTGAACATCTCGCCCTATTACCTGCGCCCGGGCGGCGCCTTCGGCGGATCCTGCCTGCCCAAGGACGTGCGGGCGCTGGCGCATATCGCGGCGGAGGCGGGGGTGAACGCGCCCCTGGTGGACTCGCTCCTGCGCTCCAACGCCGCGCACAAGGCCCGGCTCTACGATTACGCGGCCGAGGGGCTGGCGCCCGGCGCCTCGGTGCTGGTGGCGGGGCTGGCGTTCAAGGCCGGCACCGACGATCTGCGCGAAAGCCCGCATGTGGACCTGGCGCGCCGCCTGCTGGCCGAAGGCTACGAGCTGCGCATCTTCGATCCGGCCATCGACGCGGAAAAGCTGGTCGGCGCCAATCTGGGCTGGGCCTATGCCCAGCTGCCGCAGCTGGAGGCGCTGCTGATCGGGGCCGAGGCCGCGCAGGCGCGCCTGAGCGCCGGCGGCTTCGACCGCGTGGTGGTCGCCAACGGCACCGCCCGCGCCCTGGACCTGCCCGAGGGGCAGGACCGGCGCGACCTCGACGCCCTGCCCTGAGACCTTCGCATGCTGAGCCTGGGAGCCAGACGATGACCCATGATCCCGTGGCCGAGGCCTTCGCCGCGCTGCAGGAGACCCGGCCCCTGGCCGGCCGCCGCATCCTGATCCTGGTGGAGAACCTGCCGCTGCCCTTCGACCGACGCGTCTGGCAGGAGGCGCGGACCCTGACCGCCGCGGGGGCGGAGGTGGAGGTGATCTGCCCCAAGGGCCGCGGCTTCGAGGCCGACCACGAGGTGCTGGAGGGGGTGCGCATCCACCGCCATCCCCTGCCGGTCGACGCCTCGGGGGCCCTGGGCTACGTGCGCGAATACGGCGCGGCGCTGTTCCACCAGGCGCGCCTGGCGCAGGAGATCTATGCCGAGCGTCCGTTCGACACGGTGCAGGCCTGCAATCCGCCGGATCTGCTGTTTCT
>JBCBPG010000908.1:0-1910 GCA_039820865.1 Pseudomonadota bacterium | reverse complement strand
CTTCAGGCGCGGCATGCCCTTCTTGCCCTCCAGGCTCTCGATCAGCGCCGTCTCCTCGCCGCAGATATAGGCGCCCGCGCCGTGTACGAGGTAGCAGTCGAAGTCCCAGCCCGAGCCGCAGGCGTTCCTGCCGATCAGGCCTGCGTCATAGGCCTCGTCGATCGCGATCTGCAGCGCTTCCTTCTCGCGGATGTACTCGCCGCGGATGTAGATGTAGGCCGCATGCGCCCCCATCGCGAAGCTCGCCACCAGGCAGCCCTCGACCAGCGTATGCGGGTCGTGGCGCATGATCTCGCGGTCCTTGCAGGTCCCGGGCTCGCTCTCGTCGGCATTGACGACCAGGTAATGCGGCCGCCCGTCGCTCTCCTTCGGCATGAAGGACCACTTCAGCCCCGTCGGAAAGCCCGCGCCCCCGCGCCCGCGCAGGCCCGATTCCTTCATCTCCGAGACGATCGCATCGCGCCCGCGCTCGATCAGCGCCGCCGTGCCGTCCCAGTGGCCGCGCTTCCTCGCCCCGGCCAGCGAGCGATCGAACATGCCGTAGAGATTGGTGAAGATCCGGTCTTGATCAGTGAGCATGTCCAGCCCGTCCGATGACATTGATTGTGGAGAAGAAAACGAACATCGCCGGAACCACCATCAGGGCGGCGAAGCCGAGCAGGGCGACGCCCTGCGGCACGTCGATGGCACCGATGCGCGCCAGATAGCCCCCCGCCATCATGCCGGGCATCATCGAGAGCATGAGCCCGAACATGCCGAGCGCGGCAGCACCCTTGGCCCGCTGTGCCATGGTCTCCCCGGTCGGCCAGCCGCGCATCGCGAGAAGCACGGCGACGACCATCAGCATGAAGAGGCCCATGTTGAGCGAGGCACCCAGCAGAACAAGCCTGGCCACCTCAATCGCAAGCCAGGCGACCATGAACGCCGTCAACCACCAGGGCAGCTTGCCCATCGCGGCCTTCTCCCGCGCCGGGTCCACGCGCACCGACCCGTCCCGCAGCTCGGCGCGCAGCGCCCCGAAGGCAGGGAAGAAGAGGACGACCAGGGCGAGGATCTGGAGCGCCATCGCGACGAGCGCGATCCCGGTCATCGCCGTGTACTGCTGCGTGAAGCCGAGGAGGAGGACGCAGAGGGTCACCGCCACCCCGCCGACAGCCGTCGATACCCAGCCATAGCGTCGAAGCCGCGCAACCGCGGGTGAGAGCTCTCGCGACGTGTCGTCCTGCATCATCCGCCCCCGTCATCCGTCAGCGCCCTGGCCTGAACGACCCAGTCGTCGCGTTCGATCCGTCCCTTGAACCGCAGCCGCGTATCGACCCAGGCGATCTCGTCCGGGCCCCAGGCAGCGATCTGGTCGAAGTGGTAGATGCCGAGCTCGTTCAGCGTCTGCTCCAGCTTCGGCCCCACGCCCTTGATCCGCTTCAGGTCGTCGGCCGTACCACGCGGCTCTTCCAGCAGCACCGGCGCGGTCTCGGCGACCGCGTCCTCCGCCGGCGATACGGCGGGCGCGGCGGCAGCCGGTGCCGACTCGGGCGCCGGTTCGGACTCGGGCGCCGGTGCGGGCTCGGGCGCCGGTTCGGGCTCGGGTGCCGCGACCTCCGGTGCCGGCCCGGCCGCCTCGGGCTCGGGTGCCGGAGCCTGCGGCGCAGGCACCGGGGCGGACGCCGTACCATCGGGATAGGCCGGCCGCGCCTCGCCGGTCGCGAAGGCATAGACCGGCTCGCCGCCGTCGATCCGCCTGACCGTGTCGCCGACCTGCTGCGCCAGCGCGACCGAGGCATTGACCCCGTGATCGGCCTGCCCGGCCAGGCTCGTCGCCCCACCCTCGGGTTCCGAGGCGAAGCGCCCGCGGTAGCTGCCCGGCGGCGGCACCCGCCCCGCGGCCAGCTCGTCGAGTATCCAGCCGAAGG
>JBCBPG010000907.1:0-1921 GCA_039820865.1 Pseudomonadota bacterium | reverse complement strand
ATCCTAACGCAGGAGCCGGAACAGCGGCGCGCAATTCCAGCACGCCGCCTGCGTACCGCCGATCCGGTGCGCCACGGCCGACCCTACCGGCAGACGGAGGAGACGATGCCGACATCCCCAACGCACCCCACCCACCGCGCCCGCCGCGCGTGGCCCCTCGCCGCGCTCGGCCTCGCCTCGGGTCTCGGGCTCGCCGCCCTGCCCGCCGGCGCGGCCGACGAACAGGTCTTCATGATCGACACCACCGGTGATCTCGCCCGCCTCTGCGGCGCCTCGCAGGTGCATCCGAACTATGCCGCGGCGGTCCACATGTGCCACGGCTACATCATCGGTATTCACCACTTCCACGAGGCGATGGCGCAGGCGGTAGACGACGACATCTACTGCGAGGAGAAGGCCGAGACGCCGCCGACGCGCGCGGAGGTCGAGCAGGCCTTCGTCGCCTGGGTCGAGGCCAACCCCGAGGCGGCCGAGATGGAGGCGCTCGACGGCGTCCTCACCTTCGCCGCCCAGGCTTTCCCCTGCGAATGAGACCGGAGCAGACCATGACGCATCGTACTCTCACCCGGATCGGTCTCGTCCCCGCCGGGCTCGCCCTCGTCCTGCTGACCGGCTGCGCGGGCCTCAGCGACACCGAGCAGCGCGCGGTGACCGGCACCGCCGCGGGCGCCGCCGGCGGCGCGGTGGTCGGCGCGATCGCCGGCAACGCGGCGCTGGGGGCCGCGATCGGCGCCGGCGCCGGCCTGGTCGGCGGCCTGGTCGTCGACAAGGTCCAGAAGGACAAGGACGCCGCCTACCAGCAGGGCGTCCAGGACGGCCGCTCGAGCAACTGAGACCGGGCCGAGGCCGGCGGCCGGGCGGCATCCCGCGGCCCGGCCGGTCGCTCAGTCCATGGTGAAGCCGCGGGCGCGGAGATACGCGCCGAAATCCGCGCGCTCCGCCACGGCGTACTGGCGCGTCTTGTCGTCGGACCAGGTATAGGGATCGGCCTCGCCCCAGCGGGCGGGGTCACGCTGGCTGGAATAGGGCTGTGCCGTGGCCCGGGCCGTGTCATAGCCCGCCACCGCTGTGCGCACGCCCTCCTCGCCCCATCGGTCGCGATGCACGGTGAGCGAGAGCGGCAGGCGGGGGCTGACCCGCGGGCTCGGGAACTTCGGATACCCCACCGCCAGCGCCGCCACCGGGAAGACGTGGTCGGGCAGTCCCAGCAGGCGGCTCGCCTCGGCCGCCTCGTTGCGGATCGTGCTGATCGGGCAGCAGCCGAGCCCAGCCGCCTCGGCCGCGATCACGAAGGTCGCCAGCGCGATCCCCGCATCGACACTGGCATTGAACAGCGCGTCGACATGGTCGTTGGCAAACGGCCGGCCGTGCCAGTCGTGGATCTGGCGCTGGCGGCGGTTGTTGGCGCAGAAGACCACCAGCGAGGGCGCGCCCGCGATCCAGCCCTGCGCCGCGACCAGCGCCTTGAGCGCCGCGGCCTGCGCCGGGTCCTCGACGATCACCAGGTCGCGCTGCTGCAGGTCGCTCTTGGAGGGCGCCGAGAGCGCCACGGCCGCCAGCGTCTCCAGCACCGCGACCGGCACCGCCGTCCCGTCGAAATGCCGGCACGAGCCCCGCGCCGCGATCCGCGCCAGCGCCGCGTTGCCCTCAAGCGCCTCGGGCACCTCGGGCGCATCGCCATAGCGGCGCGCCAATGCCTCGCCCAACTCAGCCATCGACGAAAGCCTTGCTTACGGATACCATAACGAAATCTTCCTTTTCGTTAGCCTGGCTTCTGGATATACCGCGAAGAAGCAGTGGCGGGGCAAGCACGTGGGCACGGAGCATCTCGAGGTCTCGGTCTGGCGGGGCACCGACACCGGCGCCTTCGAGATCTTCGACGTGCCGCTCTACGAGCACCAGACCGTGCTCGACGTCGTCT
>JBCBPG010000906.1:0-1925 GCA_039820865.1 Pseudomonadota bacterium | reverse complement strand
CTTCGACGCCGCCTTCCAGGGCGTCGAAGGTCGCGGGCGCAATGCCCTGGCCGAGCGCGCGGGTACGGAAGGCCTGGCGCCAGGCCGCGAAACCGGCGCCGGCGGGCAGGGCGGCCGCCGCCGGCGCGGTCGCCGCGGGCGTCGGCGTTGCGGTCGGCGTGTTGGCGGGGCGGGCGACGGGCTCGGCCGCCGTGGCGGGGGCGGCTGCGGGGTCGGCAGCGGGGGCGGCAGCGGCGCCAGTGGTGGCGGCGGTGGCATCGGGGCCGGGCGTCCGTGCCGCGGCGGTCGGGCGCTCCGGCGGCGGGGGCGTGGCGGCGCAGGCGGCGAGCGGCGCGATCGCCATGAGCAGGGTCGTGGCGGCTGCCCGTGACATCGCCGTCCCGGCATGGCGCGCCGGCCTGCCGGTCGCGGCGGGCGTCACGCCGGTCTCCGCGGCCGCGCGGCGGGCCTGGTCCGGGTGCGCATGGTTCGGGTGGACGCGGTCTGGGCGGGCGTGGTCTGGGCAGGACACGGGAGCGGGCATCGGCACCTCACGCGGCAAATCGCAGGACGACCGTGACGCTACGTGCCCGGATCGACGCAGGCGAGGCGCTTCAGCGTCGGGCGCGCGCCGCTCTCCGCCTCGATCCGGGACGCGGCAGCCGCCAGCGGTTCGGCGGCCACGGCCATCGCCCATGCATTGGCATGCAAGAGCGTCCCGCTGTCCAGCATGATCCCGACATGACCCGGCCAGAAGGCGAGATCGCCGCGGCGGGGGGCTTCGGCGGGGGCCAGGATGCGGGCGGGCAGCGCGTCCTGCTGGTCGCTGTCGCGCGGGATCGCGATGGCGGCGGTGGCGAGGGCGAGCTGGACGAGCGAGGAGCAGTCGAGCCCGTCGCCGGAGCGTCCGCCCCAGAGATAGGGGACGCCGAGCCGGGCCGCGGCTTCGCTGACCCAGTCGGCGGGCTGGTCGAGGGGGGCGAGCTGGGCGCTGGGCGCGTGGGCCTCGCGCCCGTCGGGCAGGCGCAGGCGGGCATAGGTAGCGGTGGTGTTCGCGGCGGGGCCGTGGTCGAGCACGGTGACGCGGGCGCCCCAGGGCAGGCGGGCGAGGACCGGGACCTTGACGCCCGCGGCCGCGTAGAGGTGGGCGGCGGCGGTGGCGACGCGATGGGTCGGTGCCGGTGCCGGTGCCGATGCCGGTTCCCCGGGCGCCAGGGCCGCGGCGGGGAGGTAGCCGACATAGCCGTCGGTGGCGCACTGGACCCAGGCCCAGCCACCGGCGGTGTCGTAGACGGTGACCGTCTCGCCGAAGAGGCATTCGGTGTCGAGGGGGGCGTCCTCGGCCGGGGCGCGGCGGAGGGGGGCGAGGGGGGCGGCGACGGTCATCCCCCGGCCCTCGACGAAGCGCGCGGCCTTGAGCGTGCCGCGGAGATGGGCGGCGGCGAGGTCGGGGCGCGCCGGGGTCAGGCGCGGATCGCTCGGCTGGGTCATGGCGTGGTGATGCCCGGGTCGGCGCCCCCGCTCAAGAGGCGCGGCCGGGGGGCGCCCCAAGGAGCGCCGCAGGATAGGGCCCGGGGGAGACCCTGGGGGAGGCCTGGAGGGCTGACCGCGATGGGGGATCCGGGTGGCTGGTCTTCGGAGCTGATCTCGGGGTTGATCTTCGGGGTTTATCTCGGGGGCCGGTGCGCGTGGCGCCGCCGCGACCGGCGCGCGCCCCGCCCGCCCACCCGCGCGCGCCGGTCGCGGCGGCAGCGTGGTGCCGGGCGGCGGGCCCGCCATGCGCAGGGTGCGTGGAATGCACCGTCCGGGCGTGACGGGGGCGCCCGGCGCCGGGCAGTGACCCTTGGGGGATCGCGGGCAACCCGGGTCAGCGTGGTGGAAGACCGGGCCGTGGTCCGGGGGCGCGCGCCGGCGTGTCGTCTGCGGCGATCCTCGACGCGTTGCGG
>JBCBPG010000905.1:0-1926 GCA_039820865.1 Pseudomonadota bacterium | reverse complement strand
GTCTGGAACCCGTTGGAATGGGCCGAGATGCCGCGCATGGCGTGCATCGAGACCGGGCGGCCCACCATCTTCTCGTGGCGCTCGCCGCGGAAGTCGGTCCAGGGCTGGTCGATCTCGATCGCCTGCTCAAAGGCGACATGCGCCAGTTCCGCGGCCAGCGACCGGATGCGCGCCGCCGGCACGCCACAGCGCTCGGCCACCGCCTCGGGGGCGTTCTCGGGCGCGAGGTAGCGCTCGGCCAGGTGCTGGAAGACGGTGCGGTCGGCGCCGTCGCGGGCCGCCAGGTCCGGGCGCACGCCGGCACGGTCGAAGGGCACCAGCGCCTCGCTCGCGCGGTCCATGACCAGCACCTTGCCCGCGTCGTCGCGGCGGAGCAGCCCGGTCTCGGCATCCACCAGGCAGGGCGCGTTGGTCCAGCGGGCCAGGTAGTCGAGGTCGATCTTGCCGGCCTCCAGCAGGCAGTGGATCAGCGAGATCACCAGGAGCCCGTCCGTGCCCGGCGTGATCCCGATCCAGTCGTCGGCGACGGCGTTGTAGCCGGTGCGGATCGGGTTCACCCCAATCACCCGCGCGCCGCGGCCCTTGATCTCGCCGATGCCCATCTTGATCGGGTTGCTGTCATGGTCCTCGGCCACGCCGAAGATCACGAACAGCTTGGTGCGCTCCCAGTCGGGCTGGCCGAACTCCCAGAACGCGCCGCCCATGGTGTAGATGCCGGCCGCCGCCATGTTGACCGAGCAGAAGCCGCCATGCGCGGCATAGTTCGGCGTGCCGAAGTTCTGCGCCCAGAACGAGGTGAAGGACTGGCTCTGGTCGCGCCCGGTGAAGAAGGCGAGCTTCTGGGGCGCCTCGCGCCGCAGGGGGGCGAGCCACTCGACCGCCGTCTCCAGCGCCTCCTCCCACGAGATCGGCTCGAACTGGCCCGAGCCGCGGGGACCGACGCGCTTCAGCGGCTGGCTCAGCCGCGAGGGGGCGGTGACCTGCTTGATGCCGGCCGAGCCCTTGGCGCAAAGGACGCCGCGGTTCACCGGGTGATCGCGGTTGCCCTCGATATAGGTGACCTTGCCCTCCTTGAGATGCACGTTGATCCCGCAGCGGCAGGCGCACATGTAGCAGGTCGTCTTGCGCACCTCGTCGCCGATCTTCGGGTGCAGGTCGGGGGGGCTCGAGGGCGCGCCCGGGGCACTGTCCTTGGGGCTCATGCGGTCTCCATCAGCGCGCGGGCGGCATCGGCGATCGTGGCTTCCTCGGCCGCCGGCACGACCCAGGCGGTCACCCGCGACCCTGCGGCATGCAGCGACGGGCCGCCAGCCCCGTTCGATGCGTCATCGACGGCAAGCCCGGTGAAGGCGAGGCCCGCCATGATACCGTTGCGGATCGCCGGCGCGTTCTCGCCGATGCCGCCGGTGAAGGCGACGGCGTCGAGCCCGCCCATCGCCGCGATCATCGAACCCGCATGGCGCACCGCCCAGTAGGCGAAGTGCTCGAGCGCGAAGGCGGCGGCGGGGGCGTCCGAGGCCTCGAGCGCGCGCATGTCCGACGCGCCGCCGAGGCCGAGCAGCCCGCTCTCGTGGTTCAGGATCCGCCGCGCGCGCTCGATGCCGACCCTTTCGGCCAGGATCAGCGCGCCATTGGCGTCGATATCGCCCGACCGCGTGCCCATCGTCAGGCCCGCGAGCGGCGAATAGCCCATGGTGGTGGCGACCGAGCGGCCCTCGCGGATGGCGCAGAGGCTGGCACCGCTGCCGGCGCTGGCGGGCGCCCTGCCCGGGCGCGTGCTGGCCTGCCATCTCGGCAACGGCGCCAGCCTCTGCGCCATCCGCGAGGGCCACTCGGTCGCCACCACCATGGGCTATTCGCCGCTCGCGGGCCTGACGATGGGCACGCGGTCGGGCGATATCGACGCCAATGGCGCGCTGATCCTGG
>JBCBPG010000904.1:0-1929 GCA_039820865.1 Pseudomonadota bacterium | reverse complement strand
GGATGCCGAGCCGCCCGGCCTCGGTCGGGGAGAGTGACAGGGCACGCAGGGTGGTGCGGGCGCCCTCCAGCGCGGCCTGTTTGGCGGCGAAGGCGGGTGAACGGGGCGCCAGGCCGATCCCCTCGGCCATCGGGCGCAGCCGCTGGTCGGCATTGTCGATGCGCAGGTGCAGCCGGTACTCGGCCCGCGAGGTGAACATCCGGTAGGGCTCGGTCACGCCCTGCGTCACGAGATCGTCGATCATCACGCCGAGATAACCGGTGGCGCGGTCGATCCCGAGCGGCTCGCGCCCGGCCAGCGACAGCGCGGCATTCGCACCGGCCACCAGACCCTGCGCGGCCGCCTCCTCGTAACCCGTGGTCCCGTTGATCTGGCCTGCGAGGTAGAGACCGGCGATCTCGCGATGCGACAGACGGCGATCCAGGCTGCGCGGATCGACATAGTCGTATTCGATCGCATAGCCCGGGCGCGCGATCTCGGCCCGTTCGAGCCCGGGAATCGTGCGGATGAAGGCGGCCTGCGTCTCCTCCGACAGCGAGGTCGAGATGCCGTTCGGGTAGACGAGATCGGTGGTCAGCCCCTCGGGTTCGAGGAAGATCTGGTGGCTGTCCTTGTCCCCGAACCGCGAGATCTTGTCCTCGATCGAAGGGCAGTAGCGCGGACCGGGCCCCGAGATCTCGCCCCGGACCATCGCGCTTTCGGCCAGGTGGGCGCGGATGACGTCGTGGGTCGCGGGCGCGGTGTGGGTGATGTGGCAGGGGACCTGGCCTGCGGCGGGCATCTCGGTCTCGTGGCTGAGGAAGACCGGATCGTCGTCGCCCGGCTGGGGCTGGAGACCGGCGTAGTCGATCGTGCGTCCATCCAGTCGCGGCGGCGTCCCGGTCTTGAGGCGGCCCACGGCGAAGGCCGCCTCGCGCAGGCGGCCGGCCAGGCGCGTCGCCGCCGCCTCGCCCATGCGCCCCGCCGCGATCTGGCGATGGCCGAGATGAATCACGCCACCGAGGAAGGTGCCCGTCGTCAGCACCACGGCCGCGGCGGTGAGGTGCGTGCCATCGGCGAGTGTCACCCCCGCCACGCGGGCCGCCGAGACATCGATATCCACGACCTCGCCCGAAACAACGGTCAAACCGGCCCGCGTGACCTCGGCCTGGGCCGCGGCGGCGAAGAGCGCACGGTCGCACTGCGCCCTTGGCCCCTGCACGGCGGGCCCCTTGCGCCGGTTCAGGAGGCGGAACTGGATCCCGGCGGCATCGGCAATGCGCCCCAGCGCCCCGCCCATGGCATCGACCTCGCGGACGAGATGCCCCTTGCCGAGCCCGCCGACGGCCGGGTTGCAGGACATCGCGCCGATCGCGGCGGGATCGAGGGTCACCAGCACGGTTTCCGCACCAAGCCGTGCGGCCGCCAGCGCCGCCTCAAGCCCGGCGTGACCGCCGCCGACCACCACGATGCGTCCGCGCTGTTTCACGTGAAACATCCCTCACTTGCCGAGGCAGAACCGGCTGAACACCGCACCCAGCACCGCCTCCGGACCCGCACGGCCCGTCAGCCGCTCCAGCGCCCGCAACGCCTCGCGGATGTGTTCGGATACGATCTCAGGGGGGTCCGTCTCAAGGGTTTCAATGGCGGCACGGATGGCGTCGGCCGCCTCCCGCAGATGGCCGATCTGGCGCGCATGGCCGACCGGACCCGCCGCCGCCGCCCTTTCGCCGAGGATTGCGGCGATCCGGCGGGAGAGGGCGTCGAGACCCAGCCCTGTCGCGCCCGACACCGCGAGATCGCCCGTGCCTTCCGCCGCGAGATCCGCCTTGGTCGCCAGGTGCAGGTCGTCGGGACGAGCCAGCCCGCGGGCAGCATCGGGCAGCGGCGCATCGGGCGCATGGAGGAAGAGGCGCAGATCGGCGGCATCGGCACGCGCCGTCGCCCGAT
>JBCBPG010000903.1:0-1929 GCA_039820865.1 Pseudomonadota bacterium | reverse complement strand
TGAGGCCGGCGCTCACCTTCTCCGGCGCACCAGCACCAGCGCCCCCATCGCGCCCACCAGCAGCAGCGCCGGCGCCGGCAGCGGGATCTGCGCCGGCTGCTCGATGCGGTAGACATAGACGGCGCTGGGGTTCCGGTTGCCGGACGGTCCACCCCCGAGGCTGGAGACCAGCGCGAGATTGCCCGACAGCGCGACGACCTGGCCGAAGAGCTGCTCGTCGGCGCCGTTCGGGGCGTCGATGCGGGCGAGCTGGCGGCCGGTCAGGGCATCGAAGATGTAGGCGGCGCCGCTGCGGCCGTCGGTCCGCGGCGCGCCGATCAGCGCGATCCCGTCGTCGAGCGCGACGGACTGACCGAAGGCATCGCCCGGTGACCCGTCCTCCGCGCCCAGCTGGCGGCGCGAGGCGGGATCCGAGGGGTCGCCGCGGGTGTCGATCAGGTAGGCACGACCCGGCCCGAGCCCGCTTGCCGAGTTCTCCTCGGCAAAGGAACCGATCAGCGCGACGCCATCGTCGAGGTCCACCGAGACCCCGAATCCCTCGGCGACGCTCGGATCATCGCTGCGGATCGCGGCCACCTCGCCCGGCGGCGTCTCGCCCAGATCGTAGAGATAGGCCGCCCCACCCTGGTCGCCGAAGATGTCGGCCGGAAGCACGGCACCATCCGTGCCGACGAGCACCGTATCGCCCTCGATCGCGACATCGTTGCCCGCATCGTCCGGATCGACCGCGTCGAAGGGCACGAGCTTGGCGGTCTCGACAGGCGCCGGGCCGCCGAGGTCGTAGACATAGGCCGCCCCGTTGGCGCTCTTCGTCCCGATCGCACTGTCCGCGCCGACGACCGCCCGGTCGCCATCGATCGCGAGGCTGAAGCCGAACTGGTCGCCCGGCCGTCCGTCGCTCGCCGTGAGCGTGCCGACAGGCGCCGGCGCCGCGCCTGACAGGTCGTAGACGATGATGCTGTCGACCTCGTCGGTGTCGCGGTCGAAGGCGGACGCGACGTTCGAGACGAGGGCCCGATCGCCATCGATCGCGACGGTGGTGCCGAACCCGCCCTCGGACAGGCCAGGCGGCGGCGCGATGACGCTCTGCACGGGCACCGGACCGCTCAGGTCGACGAGGTAGGCGGCGCCCGAGGCGCCCGGCGCACCGCCATCGCCGAAGGGCGCGGCGATCAGCGCCGTCGTGCCGTCGAGCGCGATGTCAAACCCGAAGAACGCCTCGGCCGCCGGATCCCCGGCCCGGAGGGTCGCGACGAGGTCGACGGTGACGGCCTCTGCCGTCGTCGCGCAGAGCGTGGCGGCGAGGGTCGCCGCGGCGAAGGTCTTCATGAAATGCGCTCCCTGGGATGCTCCGGCAGGGGCGGCGGCACCGCTCCGGCGACTGTCATGGTGTCGGCGCGGCGGTCGCGGCCGTGGTGCCTTCACCGCGGGCCGGACCTCTGGCGCTCGCCCGCCAGCGGCTCACGCCCGCCGGGCCGCCAGCGCCAGCGCGCCCATCGCGCCCACCAGCAGCAGCGCCGGCGCCGGGAGCGGGATCCGCGCCGGCTGCTCGATGCGGTAGACATAGACGGCGTCTGGCGCGCTGTTGCCCGATGGCTGCACGCGCCCGATACTGGAGATCAGCGCGAGGTTGCCGGACAGCGCGAGCTTGTAGCCGAACGACTCCTCCTCCGCGCTGTTCGGGGCGTCGATCGTGGCGAGCTGGCGGCCGGTGAGCGCATCGAAGATGTAGGCCGCGCCCGGTCCGTCGAAGGAGGGCGCACCGATCAGCGCCAGCCCGTCGTCCAGCGCCACTGCCTGGCCGAAGAAGGCCGCTTGACCAAGATCGTCGGCGACAAGGCGCTGGCGTCGGCCCGCCTCGCCCGGGTCCAGCCGCGTGTCGATCAGGTAGGTCGCGCCCTCTCTGCCGCCGGGACCGGAGTTCTCGCC
>JBCBPG010000902.1:0-1929 GCA_039820865.1 Pseudomonadota bacterium | reverse complement strand
GGCGGGGGCTGGCAGCTGGCGCTCCGCAGTCCCAATATCGGCAGCGACTACCTGGGCGGGCCGATCACCCTGATCGACAGCATGGGGCTGGTCTTCACCCGCCGATCCTGAGCGCGTGCCTGGCTGCGTGTCCCGGGCTGCGTCCCTGGCTGCGTCCCTGGCTGCGTCCCTGGCTGCGCCCCTCGCTTCGTCCCTGGCTGCGTCCCTCGCTTCGTCCCTGGGCCCGCGGCTGGGCCCGCGGCGTTGCGGCGCGCGGGCGAGGCTGGCCGGCGCGCCCCGCCCCGCTATCTCGACCGCTCATGAAGCACCGGACGAAAAAGCGCCTCGCGCTCCTCATCCTCGTGGTCGGCATGCCGCTCTACATCCTGGCGGCGGTGACGGTGATCGGCCTGTTCGACCGACCCAGCATCTGGGTCGAGATGGCGGTCTATGTCGGCCTCGGCTTCGCCTGGGCCGTGCCCTTCCGCTCGATCTTCCGAGGCGTCGGCCAGCCCGACCCCGACGAGCCCCCGGCCGACCGCTCCTAGGCCGGGCGACCGTCCCCGGTTGCGCCCGCGCCCTCCCACGACAGGTTGCAGCCCGTTCCGTAAGTTTTCTGCGTACGCTGCGCGTGGTGATGCGCAACGGATCGGTCACGGTTAGCCGACGCTTCACAGGGCCGGCTCCATCCTGACGCGGGAGGGCGCGGGCGCGGCCCCGTCGGCGGGAGGGCGCCGGCGCGGCCCCGTCGGCGGTGTCACTCCTCGAAGAACGACGCCAGGCGTCCCAGTTCCGCGTCCGAGAGCGTGAAGAGATCGGTGTCGAGCTGGACGAACACGCCGTCCCGCGTCAGCCGCCCGAAGTTCTTCACCCGCACCTCGAGATTGCGCACCGCCTCGCCCGGGATCGAGTTCAGCACGTCGAAGATCTCGCGGCGGGTGAACCGCGGCCGGCGCTCGACGAAGGTGAGGAATGCGGCGGCACAGACCAGCTGGGCGTCCGGCTCGTGCGCGTCCATCTTCCACGACAGCGCCTGCGCCGTCATCGGCGGCTTCTTACGCTTCGCCATCGCCTCATCCGGATCGATCCGGTAGGCGTCGAGCGAGGCGATGCCACCCGTCCCCTCGCTCCCGACCGGGCGGAGCAGCGTCACGGGGGCCTCCTCGCCGTCCTCCATGTCCGGCGGCAGGTCGTCGAGGGCATAGACGGGGGTCTCGCGCTTCCAGTGCCGGCGCCGGTGGCGCCGCGGACCGTCGCCGGCCGCATCGGCCGACGCCGCGGGCAGCGTGTCTGCCGCATCCTCCGCCGCCTCGACCCCCGGCATCAGCGGCGCATCCCCAACCTGCCCCGCGGCATCCGGCGCCCCGCCGGGGGCCATGGCCGCCGGCTCCGGCGCCAGGGGCGCGTCCCGGTCTGCCGGCGCCGTGCCCCCGGGCGCGAGCACCATCGGCGTGTCGAGCGTCAGCGCAGGCTCATCAGCCCCCACCCCGGTACCCGTCCCGGTGCCCACCCCGGTACCCACCCCGACAGCGGTTCCGCCCGCAAGCGGCACCGCGGGCGGGACCGGCGCGCCACCGGACGCAGGATCGGCAGGATCTTCGGGTGCCGCATCCGGCGCCTCGCGCCCCTTGCGCCCGAAGAGCCCCCAGCCACGTCCCAGCAGCCCCCCCCGCCCGCGCGCCGGCGCCTCGGCCTCCGCCGACGCTGCGGCGGCAGGTGCCGGTGCCGGTGCCGGTGCCGGTAACGGTGACGATGCGGGAGACCGCGACGGCATCGCCGGGGGGGCCTGCGCCTCCACCGCGACGGGTTGCCGGCGGGCGGCGCGGACGAGCCCGGACCAGCGCCGGCCCCGGTCGCGGTGGAGGCGCAGGCCCCCCCGGCGATGTCGTCGCGGTCTCCCGCATCGTCACCGTTACCGGCACCGGCACCGGCACCGGCACCTGCCGCCGC
>JBCBPG010000901.1:0-1937 GCA_039820865.1 Pseudomonadota bacterium | reverse complement strand
GGGCTTTTTCATGCGCCTCTACGGCTTCTCGCCGGCCGCACTGGTGCTGGCGCTGGTGCTGGGGCCGCTGGCCGAGGAGGCGCTGCGCCAGACGCTGACCATCTCGCGCGGCTCCTTCGGGATCTTCATCGAGCGCCCGGCCTCGGTCTGGATCATGGTCGCGACGGCGGTGATCCTCGGCATCGTGCCGCTGCTCGGCTGGCTCGGCCGGCGGATGGGCGGGCGAGAGACGCCGGCCGCGTAGCCGGCGCGGCCCGGGCATCATGGCCGAGGTCCTGACACGCGCCGAGGCGAGCGCCCTGGCCACGGCGGCGTTCGAGGGCGCGGGCGTCGCCCCCGGCCCCGCCGCCGCGGCGGCCGAGGTGCTGGTGATCGCCGAGATGATGGGCATCGCCACCCATGGGCTGAAGCGCGTGCCCGCCTACGGCCGCCGCCTCGACGCCGGCGGAATCGACGCGACCGCCCGGATCGAGGTCGCGGCGCCCCTGCCCGCCATCCGGATGATCGACGGGCGCGGCGGCCTCGGCCCCGCGGTGGCGGCACGCGCGCTGGACGAGGCCGTCGCCGCCGCCCGCAGCAGCGGCATCGCCATCGCCCTCTGCCGCCGCTCGAACCACCTCGGCCCGCTCGCCCCCTATCTCTGGCGCGCGGCCGAGCGGGGGGTCGCGACCATCGCGATGTCCACGGCGATGGCGATGATGGCGCCGGCAGGCGGTCGCGAGGCACGGCTCGGCAACAACCCCCTCGGCATCGGCGTGCCCGATCCGGGCGGCCGCCATGTCCTGCTCGACATGGCGCTCTCGGTGGCCGCGCGATCGCATATCCGCGAGGCGGCGGCGGCCGGCCGGCCGATCCCGCCCGGCTGGGCCACGGATGCCGAGGGGCGGCCGACCGAGGATGCAGCCGCCGCGCTCGCCGGGCTGGTGCTGCCGGCGGGCGGCTACAAGGGCTACGGGCTGGCCGCCGCGGTCGATCTCTTCGCGGGCGTGCTGGCGGGCGCCGCCTCGCTCACCGCGATCGCCGATATCGCCGGTGCGCCGGACGCCCGCCAGGACCTCGGCCACGCCTTCATCGCGATCGACACGGCAGCGCTCGCGCCCGAGGCCGAACGCCGTGCCCGCCTCGCCACCTTCCGCCGCACGCTGGAGGAGACGCCGCCCGTGGATCCGGCCGTGCCGGTGCGCCTGCCGGGCGACCGCGCCCTCGCCGCGCTGGCCCGCGCCGAGGTCGAGGGCCTGTCGCTGGACCCCGCCCTCGTGGCCGCGATACGCCGCATGGCGGATCGCTGAGCCGTCACCGTCCATCGACGTAGAGCCAGCGCCCGTCCTCGCGGCGGAAACGGCTGGTCTCGCGCTGCACCCCGACCTGCCCGCCCCGTCGCCAGCGGGCGGCGAAGCGGACGATGGCGGTGTCGCCTGCGGTCTCGGCCCTCTCGACCTCGAGGCCGAGCCATGTCTCGTCGGCGCCGAACTCGATGCCGGGCGGCCGCGTCTCCGGCGCCCAGCTTGCCATCAGGAAGGCCGGGTCACGCCGCGCGAAGGCACTGTAGCGGGCCCGCATGAGCGCCTCCGCCGTCGGCGCCACCGCCTGGCCGCTATGGTAGCGTGCGCAACAGGCAAGGTAGGTCGGACCGAGACCACAGGGACAGCGCTCGAACATCTCCGCCTCCTGCCCGGGCGCCGCCCCGGCCTCCTGACCGCCATGCCTAACCCGTTGGCGCGCCCCCACCCGCGTCACGATAGACGCCAAGGCGTGACTTTTTCCCAAACGCTCCCCTAACCTCGGCGATGGCCGTTGCGCCTTCCTGCGCGCCTGCGTTCGGGAAAAAGTCACGCCTTGGCGTCTATCGTGACGCGGGTGGGGGCGCGCCAACGGGTTAGGCATGGCGGTCAGGAGGCCGGGGCGGCGCCCGGGCAGGAGGCGGAGATGTTCGAGCG
>JBCBPG010000900.1:0-1937 GCA_039820865.1 Pseudomonadota bacterium | reverse complement strand
GTGGTGCGCGTGCGCGCGCCGGCGAAGCCGAAGAACCGGCTCTGGTTCGGCCCGTGGATGTCGGCATCCGCCATGCCGACGCGAAACCCGCGGAGCGCGAGGCCGGCGGCGAGGTTGGCCGACACCGTGCTCTTGCCGACGCCGCCCTTGTTCGCCAGCACGATGACGATCTGGTCGATATCCTCGAGCCGCGCCTCGATCAGCACCTTGTTGTGGTGCGGCTTGTCCAGCGGACAGGTCGGCTCGTCCGGGCAGAACTGGCAGGCATGGCCGAGCGAGCAGTCCAGCTTGGCGAGTTTCTCGCCGAATTTCATCAACTGTCCCCGACGCTCACGAGGATCCAGCCGTCCGAGACGCTCTTGTAGCCGTCGCGCTGCCCTTGGCGGCCCTGCCAGATGGCGAAGGCCATGGGGATCTCGGCGCGGTCGAGCGCGGCGTCGAGATCGCCGCTGGCCGCGATCGGCCGCGACATGACCACGACCCATTCGTTGGGATCGCCGTCCTTCTCGACATAGAGCGCGTCGCCCGACACCGGCTGCGTGTCCAGCATCGTGGTGCTGCCCGGCCCGCCGGCGGCGAGGTTCTGGACGGCGCCGTTGTCCGAGCGCCAGTACCAGATGTTCACCGGCTCCTCAGGCCCCGTGCCCATGACATAGGACGTGTTGTCGTCGCCGAGCGAGAACTGCACGGCGGCACCGTCGCGGAAACGGTCCATCGCCGTGACCGCGTCGCGGCTGTCGTCGCGCCAGCGCATGCGCACGTAGAACCGGTCCGCCGTCCGGGCCAGGTTGAGATAGACCGGGATCGCGTCGGCATCGTAGTCGACGCGGAGTTCGACGGACTGGTGCACCGCAGGCGCCGGCAGCATCGACACCCGGTATTCCGGCAGCCGTTCCCAGATGATGTCGTCGGGGTCGTTGACGTTGCGAAGGTAGATGCCGTCCGGGATGCGCGATGCCGTCACCCTGTCGCCGGCTTCCAGCAGCGCCGTGTTGGCCTCGACGATCGACTCGGCCAGGGCAGGCGCCGCGACGAGCATCGCCAGAGCCGTAAGACCGCGGGATATGCTTCGCATCTTGCTCTCCTTATCCCCAAAGGTTCTGGGTGGCGGATTCCTCCGGCCGCGTCCGGTTGACCGGCGCGTCCGGGTCGCGATACGGGCCGACCCGGGCTTCGAGCTCCGTGACCTGGGTCCGGCCCCAGGCCGCCATGTCCTGGATCGCCTGGAAGACGGTCTGATCGAGCGCCGGCACGGGTGAACGGCGCAGCAGGCCTGCGACGGTTTCCAGCGACGGCGCCAGGAACCGGCAGAGGAAGTCGCGCTGCGCCCGCCGGTAGGGCGAGGGATCCTTGCCGCCCTCGAGCGCGCGGGCCTCGAGATGGCAGAGCACGGCCATGAACTCGATCATGCTCGCCAGGTGGTCGGGCTCGTCCTGGTGCCCTTCGTCCGCGGTCGCGACCTTCAGGCCGAAATGCTTGTAGACCTGGATCAGGTTCAGCATGAAGACGGGCCGCGTCAGCCCGCCGAGGACGTGCTCGTGATCCCCGGCCAGCAGCGCCGCGACGGGCTTGCCGGCCCGCCCGTGCAGGAAGGCCGAGATGAAGCCTGCCTCGAACGCCTCGAAGCTGGGGGCGTGGCCGGGATCGCGCCAGGCGCGCCCGGTCAGGCGGCTCCAGGCGTCGGCGAAGGCGGCGTGGTAGTCGCCGCGTGCCAGCGCCGCGTGGAACTCGGGCGCCGGATGGGCCAGCGCCAGGGCCAGCAGCCGCCACAGCGTCTCCTTGGCCCGCGCCCGCGCGGGCGTATTGCCCATCGGCAGCGCTCCGGTGGCGGCAACCGACATCAGCTCAGCTTGAACATGTCGGCATGGCGATAGCCGATCAGGGTGTCCATCAGCACGCTGCCGGCGCCATCGGCCTTCTTCTGCCGCTCGACCGCC
>JBCBPG010000899.1:0-1940 GCA_039820865.1 Pseudomonadota bacterium | reverse complement strand
CGTCTTCTTCCGCATCGCCCCCGGCCATGCTGGCCACACCACCGTGCTCGCGCTCTTTGCCCATGACGCGACCGTGCGCGCCGGGCTGCACCCGACCGGCACCAGGCCCGTCACGGGCGCGGGCTCCGCGCTCCACCACCTGGCCCTCAGCCTCGGCTGGGAGGAACAGGCGGCGGCGATGGCCTGGTACGACCGCATCGGCCAGCCCTACCGCGTCGAGCATTTCGACTGGATCGGCTGGCGCGGCGTCTTCACCCAGGACCCCGAGGGCAACACCGTCGAGCTGGTGGCCGCCGACCCGGCCTGGGGCCCGCGATGACGGCCCCCGCGGTCCGCCTCGCCGGCATCACCAAGCGCTTCGGCGCGGTGACGGCCAACGACGCGGTCGACCTGGAGGTCGCGCCCGGCACGATCCACGGGATCATCGGCGAGAACGGGGCGGGCAAGTCGACGCTCGTCTCCATCCTCTACGGCTTCTACACCGCCGACGAGGGCACGATCGAGATCGACGGCCGGCCCGCCGAGATCGCCGACAGCGCCGCCGCGATCGACCTCGGCATCGGCATGGTGCACCAGCACTTCATGCTCGTGCCCACCTTCACGGTGCTTGAAAACGTGATGCTGGGGGCCGAGGGCGGGTTCCGACTGGCCGAAGGCCGCCGGGCGACGCGCGAGGAACTGCTGCGGCTGGAACGCGATTATGCGCTGGAGGTCGACCCCGACGCGCTGACGGGCGAGCTGCCCGTGGGCCTGCAGCAGCGCGTCGAGATCCTCAAGGCGCTGCGGCGCGGTGCGCGCATCCTGATCCTCGACGAGCCCACGGGCGTGCTGACCCCGGACGAGACCGACCGCTTCTTCGAGATCCTCAAGGGCCTGCGCGCCCGTGGCGTCACGGTGATGCTGATCACCCACAAGCTGCGCGAGATCATGGCCGTCTGCGACACCGTCTCGGTCATGCGCCAGGGCCGCATGGTCGCCCATCGCGCCGTGGCCGGGACCAGCCGCGAGGAACTGGCGAGCCTGATGGTCGGCCGCGACGTGCGCCTGGAGGCCGAGCATGTCGAGACCGAGCCCGGCGCCGTCCTGCTGGAGGCCGAGGGGCTCACCTGGCGCGACGGGCGCGGGATCGCACGGCTCTCGGATGTCGCCCTGACGCTGCGGGCGGGCGAGATCCTCGGCCTCGCCGGCGTCTCCGGCAACGGGCAGTCGGAACTGCTCGACCTCCTCTCCGGCATCGAGCGGCTGCAGGACGGCCGCATCCGCCTCGGCGAGGCGGTGATCGATGCGCGCCATCCGCTCGACCCCGCAGCACTCCGCGACCGGGGCCTCGCCCATGTGCCCGAGGACCGCCACCGCCGCGGCCTGGTCCTGCCCTTCGAGGCGCGCGAGAACGCGGTCCTCGGCTATCACGAGGGCGCGGATGCGGGCACCGGGCGCTGGCTCTCGCCCACCACGATGCGCGCGCGCTGCGAGACGCTGATGGGCGCCTTCGACGTCCGCCCGCCCGACCCGCGCCTGCGCTCGGCCGGCTTTTCGGGCGGCAACCAGCAGAAGCTGGTGCTGGCGCGCGAGTTCGAGGCCGGCCCCACGGTCCTGCTGATCGGCCAGCCCACGCGCGGCGTCGATATCGGCGCGATCGAGTCCATCCATGCCCGCATCCTCGAGATGAAGACGGCCGGCTGCGCGATCCTGCTGGTTTCGGTCGAACTGGACGAGATCCTGGCACTGTCCGACCGCATCGGCGTCATCAACCAGGGCCGCATCGTGGGCGAGATCCCCCGCGCCGAGGCCACCCGAGATCGCCTCGGCCTCATGATGGGCGGCGGCGGCGACACCGTCGCAGGGAGAGAGGGACTGGTGGGCTCCCCCCATGCCGAGACCGAGGGGAGTGCCGCATGAAGCGCCTGCCCGCCTGGGCCGACCTGGTCCTGTTGCCCGTG
>JBCBPG010000898.1:0-1941 GCA_039820865.1 Pseudomonadota bacterium | reverse complement strand
GAGTAGAGCGGCGGGACCTGTAGCGTCTCGCCTTCGAAACGGGCGAGCGCGGCCGCGATCTCGGCATCGGAGGGGCGCGCCCCGCTCTCGGCCACCACCGCGCCCTCGCCATCATCCGTGGCGGTCGCCTGGCCGAGGCGCGCGGTGAAGCGGTAGGTCTTGGCGCCGTCCTGGGCATGGGGCACGGTCTTGGTCGCCTCACCGAAGGCGATGGCCAGCACGCCCGAGGCAAGCGGGTCGAGCGTGCCGGCATGGCCGGCCTTGCGCGCGTCCAGCCGCCGCCGGGCCAGCGTCACGAGATCGGCCGAGGTCGGCCCGACCGGCTTGTCGATCACCAGCCAGCCATGGATGTCCCTGCCGCGCCGCCGCCGCGCCATGTCGCCCCCGAATGCCCGGTCCCCAAGCCGAGCGCACGGCGTTACCGACAACGCCCGGGGGCTTCAAGCCTGCCGCCACCAGCGGTCCTCAGCGAAGACCGGGGCGGGTCAAGGATCGCCGAAGGCGACGGCGAAGCCGCCGGTCCTTGACGCGTCCCGGTCTTCGCCCAGGCTACCGACCGTCCCCTTTGAGCATTCAAAGGGGACTGCCCAGCGGCGAGCGCCCCCTCCCCTTGGTCGCAGCGCTGCGTTCCACGCACCCTAGGACGGGCGACCGACCGCGCAGCGGGAAACCCCGAAAGACCCATCGCGGCGACCAGCCGCGATTCCGCTGACGTCAGCGGCCCTCGCGGCGCCAGGCGGCGAGGAAGAGGAGGCCGGTGGCGAGTGCTGCCAGCCAGGCAGGCATGAGCGGCGTCAGGCGAATGCCGGTGACGCGGTAAGCATCGCGGGCGGCGAGGCCGATCCAGCCGCGCCCCTGCGCCCGCCGTCCCGCCGAGACCAGGCGCAGGTCCGGCACGCCGGCCTCGTCCAGCCACACCGTCGCGCCGCCCGTCGCCGCGACGAGCGGGCCCAGCGGCGCGTCGGTGGCGATCGGCTGGGCGTATTCGCGGGGCGCGGGGGGACCGACGGCGGCGACCGCATCGAAGCCCTCGGACGCGAAGCGCCAGAGACCCTCGTCCGGCTCGTCCAGACGCGTGCGCCAGCGCCCCGGCCCGTCAGGCGCCAGCGTCAGCTCGCGCGCCGTGCCGTCGGGCGCGGTGGCGATCACGGTGTCGGCCGGGCGCTCCAGCAGCGAGCGGCGCTCGACCAGCACGCTGTCGCCCTCGACATGGGCCATCAGCGCCTCCTCCTCCAGCTCCGGCTCGCGCATCAGCCAGTGCGCGGTCCGGCGCAGAAGGTCGGCCTGCGGGCCGCCGCCCTCGTAGCCGCGCGACCAGAGCCAGGCATGGTCGGAGGCGAGCAGCGCGACCCGCCCCTCGCCCACGCGATCCAGCACCAGCAGCGGCAGCTCGTCGATGCCGGTCATGACGGTGGCGCCGGTGCGCGGGCTCACCTCGATCTGGCGCAGCCACCGGCCCCAGCGCGGCCCCTCCTCGTCGAGACCCACGGCCGCCTCCAGCCCCTGGGTCACCGGGTGACGCTCGCCGACCGCCGACACCCGCGGCAGGTAGGGCCGCTCCAGCGCGCTGACGGTCGGCCGCGCGGGCAGCACCTCGACCAGCGGCGTGCGCGCCAGCGACTGCGCGCCGGCAAAGGCGGGACCGGAGGCGACGAAGACCGCGCCGCCCTCGCGCACGTAACGCGCGATGTTGGCGAGATAGGCCGAGGCCAGCACGCCCCGCCAGCGATAGCGGTCGAAGACGATCAGGTCGAAGCCATCGATCTTGTCGAGGAAGAGCTCGCGCGTGGGAAAGGCGATCAGCGAGAGCTCCGAGACGGGCGTGCCGTCCTGCTTGGCGGGCGGGCGGAGGATGGTGAAGTGGATCAGGTCGACCATCGGGTCGGCCTTGAGCAGGTCGCGCCAGGCCCGCCCGCCCGGATGCGGCTCGCCCGAGACCAG
>JBCBPG010000897.1:0-1941 GCA_039820865.1 Pseudomonadota bacterium | reverse complement strand
TTACGCCTCTAACCTGACGCGGGAGGGGGCGCGCCAAAGGAGCGCCCCGGGATCGCCCTAGAGCATTTTCCAGCCAGACTGACTCAGTCTGGCGACAAGAAAATGCGGCAAACAAAAGAACCTAGAGCGCGAGACCTGACGCAGTCAGGTCGGCAAGCGCTCTAGCCGCCCGTCGCCTCGCCGTGCCCCGCGACGGGCTCGCCGACCGTCACGGCGCGGCGATAGAGATGCCAGGTGGCGTGGCCGAGCAGCGGCAGCACGAAGACGAGGCCCAGGAAGGCCGGCAGCATGCCGAGCGCCAGGAGCCCCGCGACGACCGCGCCCCAGGTCAGCACCGTAACCGGGTTCTCGCGGAAGAGCCGGATCGAGGTGGCAACGGCCGGCCGCACGCCCACGTCGCGGTCCACCATCAGCGGGAACGAGATGGCCGCGCCGATCAGCGCCACCAGCGCGAAGACCCCGCCGAGCGCGATGCCCACGACCGTCAGCACCCAGCCGGCCTGCTCGGTCAGCACCCGCTCGGCGAACTCGCGCGCCGAGATCGGCTGCGCGGGGCCCAGGGTCAGATCGTAGAGGATCTGCGCCAGCAGGATCCACACCACGAACATCGCCAGGAGCCCGAGGCCGAGCAGCATGATCGCCCCGAAGGAGGGCGAGGCCACGATGTCGAGCGCGTGGCGCCATCCGGTCTCGAGCCCCTTCTCGCGCCTGCGGCTGAGCTCGTAGAGCCCGACCGCGAAGAACGGCCCCAGGATCGCGAAGCCCGCGACCGTCGGGAACAGCAGCGGCAGGACCGTGTAGTTGAACGCCGCCGTCGCCAGCAGCCCCACGACCGGGTAGAGAAGGCAGAGCGCGATCACGTCGCTCCTCAGCGCCATCAGGTCGTCCATGCCCGCCGCCAGCGCCGCGCGGAGGTCGGCGGTCGTGATGCGGTGGACGGTAATGCGCGCGTCGTCGCCATGCGCCTCGCCCCGGGCCGCGCGGCCCACCTCGCCCAGCCACTGGCCGCCGTTGACCAGCCGCTCGGCGCTCCATTCGATCGGATTGCGGATCGTGCCCAACCGTCTTCCTCCCCTGCTGGCATCGCCCCAGGGTCTCGGTGAGCGCCGTCGGACGATCACCGGGGGCGAGCGTGCGTCGGTAGTTGCGACAGAATAGCACATCCTGGGTGCCACGGGGCGGCGACCTCGGATGCCGTTGCGTCAGGGGCCTGGCGCCCATGACTGGCGCGCATGACTGGCGCCCGAGACTGGCGGTCAGGACTGGCCGTCAGGACCGGCGGCGGCTCTTGCGGGCGGCCTTGGCGCGGGCGATGCGATCACGCTGGAGCCGGCGGCGCGGCCCGCCTTCGCGACCGCGGCCATGGGCCCGGCGGATCGCGCTCTCGCCGGGCGCGGCCTCGGCCTCGACCAGGTCGAAGAGGAGCCCTCCCGTCACCGGCACCGCCTCGACCAGGCGCACGGTCAGCCACTGGCCGAGGGTGAAGACCTGGCCGGTCTCCTCGCCGATCAGCGCCGGCACGTCCTCGTCGTGGCGGAAGAACTCGGACCCCAGCGCACGAACGGGCAGGAGGCCGTCGGCGCCGGTCTCCTCGAGCGCGACGAACAGCCCGAAGCGCTGCACGCCGCCGACGCGCGCGCGGAAGGTCGCGCCCTCGCGATCGGCCAGGTAGCTGGCGAGGTAGCGGTCGGTCGTGTCGCGTTCGGCCTCCATCGAACGGCGCTCGGTCCGCGAGATGTGCTCGCCCGTCTCGCGGAGCGTGGCCATCGCCTCGGGTCCCCGCATCGCGGCGCCGACGCCGCCCTCGCCCAGCCCCAGCGCGGTCACCAGGGCCCGGTGCACCACCAGGTCGGCATAGCGGCGGATCGGCGAGGTGAAATGGGCGTAGGAGCGCAGCGCGAGGCCGAAATGGCCCAGGTTCTCGGGCGCGTAATAGGCCTG
>JBCBPG010000896.1:0-1943 GCA_039820865.1 Pseudomonadota bacterium | reverse complement strand
GAGGACGGCGCGGTGCTTGGCGAGACGCTGGCTGCCGGCACCACGCTCTTCGTGCCGGTCTATGCGCTGCATCGCCGCCGGGCGCTCTGGCCCGACCCCGACCGCTTCGACATCGAGCGCCATCTCGGCGCCGAACGCGCAACGATCCACCGTGCGGCCTGGATGCCCTTCGGCGCGGGGCCGCGGATCTGCATCGGCGCGAGTTTCGCCATGGCCGAGATGGTGCTGGGGCTGGCGACGCTGGTGCAGCGGCTCGCCATCGCGCCGGCGGCGGTGACGCCGAGGATCGTGCACAGGGTGACGCTGCGCCCCGGCGGGCCGGTGGTGCTGGTCGCGCGGACGCGGTGAGCGGCGGTGCGTTCCACGCACCCTGCGCCCAACGAAAACGCCCCGCCGGCGGAACCGGCGGGGCGCTGATGCAGCGTGGCGCGGGGGCTCAGCCCTCGGCTTCCTCCTCGCCCTCCTCCTCGTCATCGCCAGCGGCGAGCGAGGACGGGGCCGAGATGTTGGCGATCATGAAGTCGCGGTCGGTGATCGTCGGCACCACGCCCTTGGGCAGCGCGACGTTCGAGATCTTGACCGTGTCGTTGATGTCGAGGCCCGTCAGGTCGACCTTGACCTGGTCGGGAATGGCGCTCGCCGGCACCTTGAGCTCGACCTCCGAGCGGACGACCGTCAGCACGCCGCCCTTCTTGAGACCGGGGCTGGCCTCGTGGTTCTCGAACTCGACCGGGATCGAGAGGTTGATCCGCGAGCGCTCGCTGAGGCGCAGGAAGTCCACATGGGTCGGCATGTCGCGCACCACGTCGCGCTGCACGGCGCGGCAGATCACCGTCTGCTCGCTATCGCCGATCTTGAGCTTGATCAGCCGCGACAGGAACTTGCCCGCCTTCAGGTTCTTCAGCAGCACGTTGTGCTTGACCGCGATGCTCTCGGGGTCCTTGCCGCCCCCGTACACCACGCCCGGTACCAGTCCCTCGCGCCGCGCGGTCCGGGCAGCCCCTTTGCCCGTTCCCTCACGACGGGAGACGTCGAGTTCGATCGTCTTCGCCATCGGTCATCTCCTGTATCAGGCCCGATCCTCCAGGGGTGTAAGCGGGCCGAGAGCGCGCCTGATGCCGCCAAATCGCGGCCGTGGCAAGCCCCGCGGCGCGCGGCGGGACAGCCAAGACGCAAGACGCCGCCCGGGACAGACCCGGGCGGCGCCTCGCGAGGGCTCGTGGTGTCGGTCAGGCCTTGCGGCGATACGACATGAAGCCGAGCCCGGCGATGCCCGAGATCAGCAGCAGCGCCGGCGCCGGCAGCGGGATCACGGTCTGCTCGTCGAACTCGTACTGGATCGTCGCAACGGCACGGCCTGCGGTGTTCTGGCCACCACCCGAGGTGTTGCTGGGACCGCCGAAGCCGGCCAGGCCCTGACCCGTCAGGAACAGGTCGATCGTGCCGGTGCCGATGAAGGCCGCGAGCAGGCCCGGGTCGGTAATCGTCACCACGGTCTGCGCCGACGAGGTCAGCGTGGCCGACGTCTGTGTGACGGGCGTGGTGCCGTCCGACGCAGCCAGCGTGAAGTTCTGCTGGATCTGCGGAAGCACCGTGGCGAGATCGGTGCCGGTGTCGAGCTCCAGCGCCAGGGTCGCGTTGGCGAACGAAAAGACGTCGACCTCGCTGACATTGGTCGACTGGCCGAACACCTCGCCCTGGATGAAGCCCTCGAGCGTGATCTCGACCGACGTCAGCGTGCCGAGCGTCGCGTCGAACTGGTCGAACTCGGCGGTCGGACGGGCATCCGTGCCACCGGAGCCGGAGGTCGCGTCGAAGTCGAGGCCCGCGAACGCGCTGGAGTCAGGACCGGGCAGGAACTCGGTCTCCGCCGGAAGCGTGAGCGCTGCGGCCGGCACAGCGAGCAGCGTGGCCGCCGCAGCAAGCGGCAGAAGCATCTTCAT
>JBCBPG010000895.1:0-1946 GCA_039820865.1 Pseudomonadota bacterium | reverse complement strand
GCAGGACCCGGCCGCCTATGGCGCGACGATCACCTACGATCTCGACGCGCGCGACGGCGGCATTCCGTTCCAGCGCCTCGGCGGCCCCTGGCCGACCGGCCCGACCGCGTGAGGCGGCGCCGGCGGCCCACCGGGCAACCGGGGCAACGGGGATGATCAGGGGCGACGGCCGGTCTCAGTGGACGATGTCGAAGCCCTCGCAGGCACGCGCCTGCCCGCCGCCCGACACCATGTGGCGCGGATCGAAGGACCTCTCGGCCGCGTCGCGCGGATCGCAGAGCAGCATCGCCGCCCGGCGCGGGCGGGGCTTGCGTCCGGCAAGTTCGCCGAGCACCTGCCCCTCCGGATCCGGATCCGGCGCCGGACGCGGCGCGGAGCCCTTCGGCCGGGACTTCTCGGCACCGACATGCACGGCCGGGGCGCCGCGCCAGCGGGCGCCCGCCTCGTCGCAGCCCTGCGCACCGGGCGCCGGGATCGTCGTCGTCGCCGTCGTCGATCGCTTGGTCATGGTGGTTCTCCTCGTGGGCCGGCCGTTGTGGCGCCATGGCGCGGCTCTTGCGGCCGCCTCCCTTCCCGTCGTCGCTCGCCGGACCGGGGGCCGGTGGCATGCCCGGCCGGACGGTCCCGGTCCCGACGTCCCGCAGGCGGCCCCGCCAGGCCGCCACGGGTGCCGCTCGGCCGATCCGGGGGCCCGGCCGGAACCGGATGGCGCCCTGGCGCGTTGTCTCGAACGGGTTGTCCGGAAAGGATGACGGCGGGAACGTGCGACCGGGTGTGTCGTGCGACACATTTCCTGTCGGAACATCGGGAACCCTGGCGCCCCGTGTTGCCGCGGCAACACGCCTCCAGCACCGGGCCGGCGCGCGACGAGCGCTCGCCCCGGCTGTTCAGACCGCCCCCCGGGCACTAGGCTCACCGCGACGCGGCCGACCCGCCGCCCGACGGAGACCTCCCATGCTGCTTTCCCCCGACCGGCGCCCGCGCCCGCGCCATGCGACGCCGCCCCGCCCCGATCGTCGCGCCCATCACCCCGACCTCACCAGGCTGCAGGGCTGGCGCGCCGCCCGGGCCGAGGCCGAGATCCCGGGCGATCGCTGGGACGAGGAGCGGCGCTGGGCGCTGCGCATGGGGCTGACGGGCGCCGACACGATCGAGGACAAGTCCATCCCCACCTTCGCCCGGGGCGAGCTGCCGCATTACGCCGGCATCAACACCTTCCTGAAGGCGCCCTATGCCGAGGACGTCACCGAGGTCGGCCATTACGACGCCACCGTGCTGGGCATCCCCTTCGACGGCGGCACGACCTATCGGCCGGGCACGCGCTTCGGCCCCCAGGGGGTGCGCAAGATCTCGGCGCTCTACACGCCCTACAACTACGAGATCGGGGTGGACCTGCGCGAGCAGATGACGCTCTGCGACGCGGGCGACGTGTTCACGATCCCCGCCAACCTCGAGAAGAGCTTCGACCAGATCAGCCGGGCGGTCTCCCACGTGTTCTCGTCCGGCAGCCTGCCGATCATGATCGGGGGCGACCATTCGATCGGGTTCCCCTGCGTGCGCGGCATCGCCGAGTGCACCTCCAAGACCATCGGCATCGTCCACTTCGACCGCCATGCCGACATCCAGGAGAAGGATCTCGACGAGCGGATGCACACCACGCCCTGGTTCCACGCGACGAACCTGGCGAACGTGCCGGCCAAGAACCTGGTGCAGGTCGGCATCGGCGGCTGGCAGGTCCCGCGCGAAGCGGTCAAGGAGGCCCGGGCGCGCGAGACCAACATCATCACCATGTCGGACATGGAGAAGCTGGGCGTCGACCGTACCGCCGAGATGGCGCTGGAGATGGCCTGGGACGGCGCGGACATGGTCTACATGTCCTTCGACATCGACAGCATCGACTGCGGCTTCGTGCCCGGCACCGGCTGGCCCGAGCCCGGCGGCTTCCT
>JBCBPG010000894.1:0-1951 GCA_039820865.1 Pseudomonadota bacterium | reverse complement strand
GCCCGCATTTCCTGTGTATCGGTGCCGTTAAGGCGGTCACCACGTGGCTCCATTCGCATCTTGAGACACATCCCGATGTCGATATGGGGCCGTTCAAGGAGACGAACTTCTTCAATTCTATTTTCTGTACCAACCAGGCATGGACGACGGGTTACATCCAGAGCATTGCCTGTGATGGTGTGCGTAGCCGAATACAGCAGCACCACAGGGCCGTCGACTGGGAGGAGATCGAGCTGCTCGCACAGTGCGCCGACCCCCGGCGGATCTTTACCGAGCCCTGGTACCGCAACATCTTCGAGCCACGCCGGAGTGGCGGCAGGATTTGCGGCGACATCTCGCCGTCCTACTCCACGCTGCCGCTGGACGGGGTGCATTACGCACGCACCGTCGTGGGCGCGGCGAAGATCATCTACATGATCCGCGACCCCCATGCCCGCATGATCTCGCACATCCAGATGAACGTCGGCCGGCGGCCCGAGGCGGCGGTCACCGAGAGCGACTGGCATGCCCTGTGCGAGCACAGCTTCATCCTCGATGCGAACGACTACCGGCTGGGGATCGAGAACTGGACCAGGGTGTTTGGCGAGGAGAACGTTCTCTTCGTTCCCTTCAAGGACGTCCGCTCCCGCCCGGATGCCGTCATGGCCGCGGTCGAGGCGCATGTCGGGCTCAGGCCCCACCGCTATGCGAACCTCCACGGCAAGGTGCACGAGAGCGTGCGCTACCGGGTGCCGGAGACGGTGACGGCACGCGTGAGCGAGATCGTCGCCGACCAGCGGGCCTATCTCGCCGAGCGCTTCGATGCGGACTTCATCGCCCGCATCTGATGCGGCTCTTGACAGCGCCCGCTCACTTGGACATTCCCTCGCGACCCGTCCGTTGGGCGGGGAATCCGGCGTCCGTGGGCCGCGCAAGCGGGATCCTGTCGCCCCGGGCCGATGGCCCGCGGGAAAGGAGGACGCCCTGACATTGAGCGAAGGAGTGAGGCCGTGACCAAGCGCACGTCCGCGAAGTACAAGATCGACCGCCGCATGGGCGAGAACATCTGGGGGCGTCCCAAGTCCCCGGTGAACCGCCGCGAATACGGCCCCGGCCAGCACGGTCAGCGCCGCAAGGGCAAGCTCTCGGACTTCGGCATCCAGCTCCGCGCCAAGCAGAAGCTCAAGGGCTATTACGGCGACCTGACCGAGAAGCAGTTCCGCCGCATCTATGCCGAGGCCGAGCGCCGCCGCGGCGACACCGGCGACATCCTGATCGGCCTGCTCGAGCAGCGCCTCGACGCCGTGGTCTATCGCGCCAAGTTCGTCCCGACGATCTTTGCCGCGCGCCAGTTCGTGAACCACGGCCATGTGCGCCTGAACGGCAAGAAGGCCAACATCCCCTCGATGACGGTCCGCCCGGGCGACGTGATCACGCTTGGCGACAAGGCCAAGCAGATGGCGCTGGTGATGGAGGCCGCGGGCTCGGGCGAGCGCGACGTGCCCGAGTATCTCGAGGTCGACCACGCCAAGGGCACCTGCTCGCTGGTCCGTGTCCCCTCGCTGACCGACGTGCCCTACCCGGTCCAGATGGAACCGAATCTCGTCGTCGAGTACTACGCAAAGAACTGATCGCTCCCCAGGCGCTTCTGCCGCCCCGTCCGGTCCCCGGGCGGGGCGTTGTCGTGTCCGGCGGCCCGTCGGGCCCCGGAGGGGGCGCCCGGCATGCACCCTGTCGCCCGCGTGATCAGCCCTCCCGCCAGAGCCTGTCGAGCTGCTCCGAGGCCTGACGGGCGCCGAGCCCTTGACCTGGGGGCTCGGCGAGCGGCGGGGCCCGCGCCAGGCGGGCTGGATGACGATCCCGCCGTCGCGCAGGTGCAGCTCGGTCTTGGCCATGATCGCGCGGCGGGCCTTGACCTCCGGGGTGGCGAGAGCCCCGCCGACCGCGTGTGTCGACCGGGGCGTCCAGCTCG
>JBCBPG010000893.1:0-1962 GCA_039820865.1 Pseudomonadota bacterium | reverse complement strand
GAGAGCGAGACCTCGTCATCGTCGATCACCCGGATCCGGCCGACCCCGGCGGCGGCCAGGTAGAGGATCGCGGGGCTGCCGAGGCCCCCCGCGCCCACCACGGCAACGGTCGCCGCGCGGAGGCGCTGTTGCCCCGGTCCTCCGATCTCGTGGAGGACGAGGTGGCGGGCATAGCGCTCGACCTCCTCGGGCGCCATCGCGGCTGGACGGGAGGCGGTGCTCACCGGTCGTCCTGGGCGTCGCCGCGGAGCGCCGCCCGCGCGCGGGCCTTGCGGACCAGCCAGAAGTAGCCGCCGACGACCGCCGCGATGGCGACGATCAGCGCGGCGCGCGCGGCCGAGGTGGCGGGATCGGCGATGAGCTGGCTCTCGCCGCCCAAGGCCGCGAAGCCGAGGAGCGTGGCGACGGTGAGGTAGATCAGGATCGGCAGCAGCAGTTCGCGCGACCGTCTGGCCGCGTAGCGCCCGGCCTGCACGAGGCAGGCCAGCATCAGCATGAAGGCCACGATCTCGATCACGATCATCCCGCTACTCCCGTCGCCGCGTGGTCCCTGCGATCTGACGCGCCGGGGGCCGGCTGGCAAGGCAGGCGCGACCAAACGGTATCGCGGCTGGTCGCCGCGATGAGACCTGCGGGGTCTCCCGGAGGCGCCGGTGGTCGCAACGCCGTCGGGTGCGCGGACTGCACCGCCGCTGAAGGGGAGGCTCGCCGCCGGGCAGTCCCCTTTGAGGATCAAAGGGGACGTGAGGGAGCGTCTGCGAAGGGCGGCACGCGTCAAGGACGAGCGGGCTTCGCCCGTCGCTACGCGATCCTTGACCCGTCCCGTCCTTCGCGGTGGCGCTCTCGGTCAGAGACCGTCGAAGAGGGGGGTGGAGAGGTAGCGTTCGGCGAAGCTGGGCAGGACGGCGAGGATGCGCTTGTCGGCCATCGCCCGGCGCTCGCCGATCTCGATGGCGGCGGCGATGGCGGCGCCCGAGGAGATGCCGCCGGCGATGCCTTCGCTGCGGGCCAGCGCGCGGGCGGTGTCGAAGGCGGTGGCGTTGGAGATCGTCAGCACCTCGTCGATCAGCGCGGTGTCGAGGTTGTCGGGCACGAAGCCGGCGCCGATGCCCTGGATCTTGTGCGGGCCGGGCGGGCCGCCGGAGAGGACGGCGCTGTCCTCCGGCTCGACCGCGACGATGCGCAGGTCGGGCAGCCGGGCCTTGAGCACCCGGCCCGCGCCGGTCGCCGTGCCGCCGGTGCCGACGCCCACGACCAGCACGTCGAGCGCGCCGCCGGTGTCGGTCCAGATCTCCTCGGCCGTGGTCTCGGCGTGGATGGCGGGGTTGGCGGGGTTGTCGAACTGGCTGGCGATGACGGCGCCGGGGATCTCGGCGGCCAGCGCCTCGGCCCGGCGGATCGCGCCGCCCATGCCGTCGGTCGGCGAGACGAGCTCCAGCTCGGCGCCGAGCAGCGCCAGCATCTTGCGCCGCTCGACCGACATGGTCTCGGGCATGCAGAGGATCAGGCGATAGCCCTTGGCGGCGGCCGCGAAGGCGAGGCCGATGCCGGTGTTGCCCGAGGTCGCCTCGATCAGCACCGAGCCGGGGGTGAGGCGGCCCTCGGCCTCGAGCGCCTCGATCATCGCGACGCCGATGCGGTCCTTGACGCTGGCCAGCGGGTTGAAGAATTCGAGCTTGGCCAGCACCTCGGCGCGGCAGCGCGTGCCCTCGAGCATGCGGCCGAGGCGGACGACGGGCGTGGCGCCGATCGTCTGGGTGATGCTGTCGTAGATCCGGCCATGGGCGCGCACGCTGGCCGGGCGGGTCAGGTCGTCCATGCCGCATCACCTCGTCCGTGGGAGGCCCACTATGGCGCGCCCGGGGGGGTGGGCGCCAGAGGCAGAAGCGCCGCTGCCGTCAGCCGCAGAGATCGCCCTGGTCCATCATCGCCACGAGAACCTCGTCGCCGATCTCGGGCAGG
>JBCBPG010000892.1:0-1963 GCA_039820865.1 Pseudomonadota bacterium | reverse complement strand
GCGCTACCACATCCTCCGCGGCGTGCTCGACACGCAGGGCGTCAAGAACCGCAAGCAGCGCCGCTCGAAGTACGGCGCCAAGCGGCCGAAGTAAGGAGGACAGCGCATGTCCCGTCGTCACCGCGCCGAAAAGCGCGACATTCTGCCGGACGCAAAGTTCGGCGATCGCGTGCTGACCAAGTTCATGAACAACCTCATGTTCGACGGCAAGAAGTCGGTCGCCGAGGGGATCGTCTACGGTGCGCTTGGGCGCGTCGAGGGCCGCCTGCGGCGCGAGCCGATCGAGGTGTTCCACGAGGCGCTCGACAACATCAAGCCGGCCGTCGAGGTGCGTTCGCGCCGCGTCGGTGGCGCGACTTACCAGGTGCCGGTCGAGGTGCGTCCGGAGCGGCGTGAGGCGCTGGCGATCCGCTGGCTGATCACGGCCGCGCGCAACCGTAACGAGAACACCATGGAAGAGCGTCTCGCTGCCGAGCTCATGGACGCGTCGCAGAATCGCGGCACGGCCGTGAAGAAGCGCGAGGACACGCACAAGATGGCCGACGCCAACAAGGCGTTCAGCCATTACCGCTGGTAACAGACCCGCAGCCTGAGGAACCTCACGATGGCCCGCGAATACACGCTCGATCGCTACCGCAATTTCGGCATCATGGCGCACATCGATGCCGGCAAGACGACCACGACCGAGCGGATCCTGTATTACACCGGCAAGTCCCACAAGATCGGCGAGGTGCATGACGGCGCCGCGACGATGGACTGGATGGAGCAGGAGCAGGAGCGCGGCATCACCATCACCTCGGCGGCGACCACGACCTTCTGGTTCCGTACCGAGGACGGCGAGACGCCGAACGGCGGCTACGGCGAAACGCCGGCCGAGGCGAAGTTCCGCTTCAACATCATCGACACCCCGGGCCACGTCGACTTCACCATCGAGGTCGAGCGCTCGCTGGCCGTTCTCGACGGCGCGGTCTGCGTGCTGGACGCCAACGCCGGTGTGGAGCCGCAGACCGAGACGGTGTGGCGCCAGGCCGACCGCTACAAGGTTCCGCGGATCGTCTACGTCAACAAGATGGACAAGATCGGCGCGGACTTCTTCAACTGCGTGAAGATGATCAAGGACCGGACCGGCGCGCAGCCGATGCCGATCCAGTGCCCGATCGGCTCGGAGACCGAGCTCGAGGGCATGGTCGATCTCATCACCATGGAAGAGTGGGTGTGGCAGGGCGAGGACCTCGGCGCCTCCTGGGTGGTTCGTCCGGTCCGCGACGAGCTCAAGGACAAGTGCGACGAGATGCGCGCCGAGATGATCGAGCTCGCCGTCGAGGTCGATGACGACTGGACCGAGAAGTATCTCGAGGGCGAGGAGCCGGACATCGAGACCCTGCGGATGCTGATCCGCAAGGGCACGCTCGCGATGGCCTTCGTGCCGGTGCTCTGCGGCTCGTCCTTCAAGAACAAGGGCGTGCAGCCGATGCTGAACGCCGTGATCGACTTCCTGCCCGGCCCGCTCGACGTGCCTGCCTACATGGGCTTCAAGCCGGGCGACGAGGACGAGGTCCGCAACATCGAGCGTTCCGCCGACGATGCGCAGCCCTTCGCAGGCCTGGCGTTCAAGATCATGAACGACCCGTTCGTCGGTTCGCTCACCTTCACGCGTGTCTACTCGGGCACGCTGTCGAAGGGCGACAGCCTGCTGAACTCGACCAAGGGCAAGCGCGAGCGCATCGGGCGCATGATGATGATGCACTCGAACAGTCGCGAGGAGATCGACTTCGCGGCCGCGGGTGACATCGTCGCGATCGCGGGCCTCAAGGACACGACGACGGGCGACACGCTCTGCGATCCCTCCAAGTCGGTGGTCCTCGAGACCATGACCTTCCCCGATCCGGTCATCGAGATCGCGATCGAGCCGAAGTCGTAGGCCTACCAGGAGAAGATGTCGCAGGGCCTGCAGCGCCTCGCG
>JBCBPG010000891.1:0-1968 GCA_039820865.1 Pseudomonadota bacterium | reverse complement strand
GTGAACCCGGCCGCGACGATGGCGATGCGCATCGCCTGTTCCTGGAACAGCGGCACGCCGAGCGTCTTGCCGAGGACCTCCTCCAGCTCGCCCGAGGGGAAGGAGACGGGCTCCTCGCCCCGGCGGCGGCGGAGATACGGGTGGACCATGTCGCCCTGGATCGGGCCCGGGCGCACGATCGCGACCTCGATGACCAGGTCGTAGAAGCTGCGCGGGCGCATGCGGGGCAGGAAGTTCATCTGCGCCCGGCTCTCGACCTGGAAGACGCCCAGGCTGTCGGCCGCGCAGAGCATGTCGTAGACGGCCGGGTCCTCGCGCGGGATGGTATCGAGCGTGTAGCGCGTCCCCTCGTGATCCGCGATCAGGTCCATGGTTTTGCGGAGGCAGGTGAGCATACCGAGCGAGAGGACGTCGACCTTGAGGATGCCGAGGGCGTCGATGTCGTCCTTGTCCCACTCGATGACCGTGCGCCCCTCCATCGCGGCGTTCTCGATCGGGCAGAGCTCGTCCAGCCGGCCGGCGGTGATGACGAAGCCGCCCACGTGCTGGGATAGATGGCGCGGGAAGCCGATGATCTGCTCGACCAGCGCGAGGGTCTGGGCGAGGCGGCGGTCGGCCGGGTCCAGGCCGATCTCGCGCAGCCGCTCGCCCCTGATCGCCTCGCGCGACCAGTGCCAGATCTGGCCCGAAAGGGCGGCGGTGACGTCCTCGCTGAGGCCCATCGCGCGGCCGACCTCGCGCACCGCGGCGCGCGAGCGGAAGTGGATGACGGTGGCGGTGAGCCCTGCGCGGTGGCGGCCATAGGTCTCGTAGATGTGCTGGATCACCTCCTCGCGGCGCTCGTGCTCGAAGTCGACGTCGATGTCGGGCGGCTCGTTGCGGGCCTCGGAGACGAAGCGCTCGAACACCATGGTGATGCGTTCGGGGCCGATCTCGGTGATGCCGAGGGCGTAGCAGGTGGCCGAGTTGGCGGCCGAGCCGCGGCCCTGGGCGAGGATGCCGCGCGAGCGGGCGAAGGCGACGATATCGGCGACGGTGAGGAAATAGGGCGCGTAGCCGAGCTTGTGGATCAGCGCGAGTTCGCGGTCGACCAGCGAGCGGGCGAGGTCGGGGACGCCGTCGGGGTAGCGCCAGTCGAGCCCCTCGCGGGCGAGGCGTTCGAGGCGCGCCTGGGGCCCTTCGCCGCCGACGATCTCGTCGGGGTACTCGTAGGCGAGCTCGTCGAGGGAGAAGCTGCAGGCGTTCGCGATGGCGGCGGCCTCGGCCAGCGCGTCCGGATGGGCGGCGAAGAGGCGGGCGAGGGCCTCGGGGTCGCGGAGATGGCGCTCGGCGTTCGCCAGCGCCCGAGTGCCGAGCGTGTCGACGGTGAGGCGCTCGCGGATGCAGGTGAGCACGTCTGCGAGCCGGCGGCGGGCGCCGCGATGCATGAGCGGTTCGGCCGCGGCGGCGAGCGGCAGGCCGAGGGTGCGGGCGGTGGCGGCGAGGGCGTCGAGGCGTGCGGCGTCGCGGCCGTCGTAGCGGGGGCTCGCGAGCACGGCGGCGCGGGCGAGGCCGCGCGCCAGGCGCGTGGCATGGGCGCCGGAGGCAACGCCGCAGGCGCCCCGGTCGCGGGCGGGCGCCTGCGGCGTTGCCTCCGGCGCATGCTGCCCGGCCCCGGGCGTTGCGGCGAGGGGATCGGGCAGGACGACGAGGCCGATGAGGCGGCCGTGCCAGGGAGCGTCGGGGTCTTCGAGATCCGCCAGGCGCAGGTGGCAGGCGCCCTTCTCGGCGCGGCGCTTGCCGAGGGTGAGCAGGCGCGAGAGGGCGGCATGGGCGGGACGGTCGGGGGCGAGGGCGACCACCTCGAGGGGGCTGTCCTCGAAGGCGAGGCGGGCGCCGACGATGAGCCGCGGGATCGAGCGGTAGGCCCCGGGCGCATCGAGCGGGCCGCCGGGGGCGTCCTCGGGCAGCGGTTCCTCGAGGCGCGAG
>JBCBPG010000890.1:0-1968 GCA_039820865.1 Pseudomonadota bacterium | reverse complement strand
GGGCAACTACAGCCTGCAGGTGAACGACGAGACCTACACGTCGCAGAACGAGCGGGTCGCCGGCATGACCTTCAACATGCTGCACAACCTGCAGTCCAACGCCGCCGAGACGGCCACCGAGAGCATGATCGAGTACACGCTCGCCTACGAGGAGATCGAGGTGAGCTATGACGACGGCGGCGGCGCGGTCGAGGCCGACGACAGCTGGCTGAAGCCGGCCGTTGGCCAGGGCAGCGGCGGGGGCAAAGAGCCCGAGGAACCGGCGGAGGAGACGGGCACCTACGAGCCGAGGGCTGCCGACAGCTTCGACTTCCTCTGACGCGCAGGCCGCGACCGGCCAGCGCTCGGGCAGCGCTCGGGCAGCGCTCGGGCCTCAGCCCACCGTGGCGGGGTGGGGCCAGCCGGCGTTCTCGCGCACCCGGCCCTTGGGGCAGACCGAGATCCAGGCGCCGTGGTTGATCTCAAGCCCGTTGGTCGTGCCCGTGCCCCCGGTCACCGGCACGCCCCAGAGACCGGCAAAGCGGCGGAGCAGCGCCGGGTTGTTGCCGGACAGGCAGCCGACGAAATGCGCGAAGGCGCCCGGGCCGAAGCGGGGCGTCAGCCGCGAGAGCACCGGCGCATGGGCCTCGAAGGAGCGCAGCGTCACCCAGTCGTCGCCGAGCTCGATACCGACCTCGGTGGCATGATCGACGATGCGCAGCCCCGCGATCCGATCGCCCGGGCCCAGCATCGCCAGCACGTTCTCGACCATCGATCCCACGCAGTTCATCCGCGCCTCGCCGCGGGTATGGGCGGCGATGAATGGGCCCCAGAAGGCGCCGCGCAGCCCGGCCTCCCAGTCGACCCGGTCGTCGATGACGTAGATCACGCGTCCCTCGCCCATGCTCAACACATAGTTGATCGTGCTCGCCATGGTAGAGCCGCCTGCCCCGGCCTTTCCATCGCGGCCCAAAGCGGGTACCGCGAGGCCGCCGCCGCCCATGGGGGGCGCGCGGCCTGGGAGGACGGAGACATGGGTTATCGCGTCGCCGTCGTCGGTGCCACCGGCACCGTCGGACGGGAGATCCTGAACATTCTCGACGAACGTGAGTTCCCGGCCGACGAGGTCGTGGCACTCGCCTCGCGCCGCTCGCTCGGCTCGGAGGTCTCGTACGGGGACAAGACGCTCAAGACGCAGGACCTGGAGAAATTCGACTTCACAGGCATGGACATCGCGCTCGTCGCGATCGGC
Source organism: Pseudomonadota bacterium (assembly GCA_039820865.1). GTDB lineage: Bacteria > Pseudomonadota > Alphaproteobacteria > Rhodobacterales > Rhodobacteraceae > Thermohalobaculum. The sequence goes on along the minus strand of JBCBPG010000890.1, from coordinate 737 downwards.
TCGGACGCGACCAAGGCGCATGCGCCGCGGGCGGCCAGGGCGGGGGCGGTCGTGATCGACAACTCCTCGCTCTATCGCTACGAGCCCGACGTGCCGCTGATCGTGCCGGAGGTGAACCCGGACGCGATCGAGATGTTCTCGCGGCGCAACATCATCGCCAACCCCAACTGCTCGACCGCGCAGCTGGTGGTGGCGCTGAAGCCGCTGCACGACCGGGCGCGGATCCGGCGCGTGGTCGTGGCGACCTACCAGTCGGTCTCGGGCGCGGGCAAGGACGGCATGGACGAGCTCTGGTCCCAGACCAAGGGCATGTACGTCCCCGGCCAGGAGGTCGCGCCGGCCAAGTTCCAGAAGCAGATTGCCTTCAACGTGATCCCGCATATCGACAGCTTCATGGAGGACGGCTCGACGCGCGAGGAATGGAAGATGGTCGCCGAGACCAAGAAGATCTTGGATCCCAGGATCAAGCTGCATGCCACCTGTGTCCGGGTCCCGGTCTTCGTCGGCCATTCCGAGGCGGTGTGGTGCGAGTTCGAGGATCCGCTTGACGAGGACGAGGCGCGCGAGATCCTGCGCGCGTCACCCGGGATCATGCTGATCGACAAGCGCGAGGATGGCGGCTACGCGACGCCGGTCGACTGCGTGGGCGACTTCGCGACCTACATCTCGCGGCTGCGCAGGTTGTCCGACACGCACCAGAAGCTGAGCCCGTTCTCCACCGTCGGATCCGTGCGCAG
>JBCBPG010000889.1:0-1972 GCA_039820865.1 Pseudomonadota bacterium | reverse complement strand
GCCATGAAGCCCGAGGCGGCGCACGAGACGCTGACCTGCGTCTCCTGCCACAAGCCGCACGAGGTCGACCTGAACGTCGCCCGCGTCGAGAGCTGTGCGTCCTGCCACGACGACGGCCATACCCGCGCCTATTTCGGCAGCACGCACCACCGGCTCTGGCAGGCCGAGCTGTCGGGCGAGGCGGCGGCCGGCACCGGTGTGACCTGCGCGACCTGCCACCTGCCCAAGGACGAGACGTCCAGGGGCATCGTGACCAACCACAACCAGAACGACGTGCTTCGCCCCAACGAGAAGATGATCCGGCCGGTCTGCATGGACTGCCATGGCCTCGGCTTCGCGATCGACGCGCTGGCCGATCCGGACCTCGTCTCCTCGAACTTCAGGGGGCGCCCCGAGACCCGCATCGAGAGCATCGAGTGGGCAACGAGACGCGTGCGGGAGAAGGCCGGAGGCGCCAACCAGTGACCCTCCCCCGCACGCTCAACCGCAACCGCAGCTGTGAGAGGATATCTACCGTGATCCGCACCCCCTTCAAAGCGACCGCCATCGCGGCCGTGCTGGCGACCGGCGTGGCCGTCCCCGCCACCGCCGACGACGTCAGCTACCAGGCCGTGGCCGACATGCTGCACGTGGTCATGGACACCGACCGCGCCGTCTACACCAAGAACGTCGTCGCCCGCCTCGCCGCGCAGGAGAAGGTGATCAAGGCCTCGGAGTACTACGAGGACGACAAGGCGCTGCCGCTGCCGGCGCAGATGTTCCGTTTCGGCGCCGAGGGTGTCGCCGACAAGACCGACGCCTTCAGCTATTCGCTGCTGTCGCTCTGGCCGATCAACAAGCAGAACGCACCGCGTACCGAACTTGAGAAGGAAGGCCTGCAGTACGTCGTCGACAATCCGGGCGAGAATTTCTACGGCGAGGAAGATCTCGGCGGCGAGACCTACTTCACCGCGGTCTATGCCGACGTGGCAGTCGCCCAGGTCTGCGCGTCCTGCCACAACGACCACAAGGACACGCCGCGCAGCGACTTCGAGCTGGACGATGTCATGGGCGGCGTCGTGATCCGCATCCCGATGGAGTGACGGCCCACGCCGCCAGCCAGAGCGCCGGCGCGGCCGCCTGCCCGCCGCCCGGCCCCCCAGCCAAGAACACAAGGAGGCGCTTATGACGCCCGAGAAAGTCGCTCTCGTGCAGGAGAGCTTCAAGAAGGTCGCGCCGATCGCCGATACGGCCGCCGACATCTTCTACGACAAGCTGTTCCTGATGGCCCCCGACGTCCGGCCGATGTTTCCCGAGGACATGAGCGAGCAGAAGAAGAAGCTGATGCAGATGATCGGCACTGCCGTCAGCAACCTGCACCAGGCCGACATCATCGTCGGCGCCGTCGAGGATCTCGGCCGCCGCCATGTCGGCTATGGTGTCGAGGAGCGGCACTACGACGTCGTCGGTGCGGCGCTTCTGGACACGCTCGCCGCGGGTCTCGGCGATGCGTTCACGGCCGAGGTCAAGGACGCCTGGACCGAGACCTACGGCCTGCTGGCAGGCGTGATGAAGACCGCCGCCGCCGGCGAGCCGGCACCCGCCTGACACGCCCGACCCGGCCTCGCCATGCCCCGCCGGCGGCATGGCGAGGCCCGCTCCCGCCGCCCTGGCGGGCGTTCGCCCCTGCCGCGTCAGGACGGCGCCTGCCCGGTGAACGGCCGACCGGAGCGGGGTCCAACCTGACGCGAGCACGGGCGCCCTGCCCACCCACGTCAGGCTAGCCCCACGCGGATGAACATCCCGTTGCGTCCGCGCCTCCAGCAACGTTCGCCGAAAGGTAACTGGTTTGCGACAACAATGACGCGGGAGGGGGCGAGGAAGGACCTTTCCGCTCGGTCGGAGCCCGCTTCAGCCGCTCACTCGCGGTGACGATCCGCACTGTCCGCCGGGCCGTCGGTTGCGCCCGGGGCCCGTGGTGGTGTCCCGCCTC
>JBCBPG010000888.1:0-1977 GCA_039820865.1 Pseudomonadota bacterium | reverse complement strand
GCGGGGCAGAGCTATGACGGCAAGGTGCTGGTCTTCGACACCGCCAAGGGGGGCGTCGCCACCGCCTGGATGCTGCACGAGATGAAGGGCCGCGGCCTCGCCCCGGTCGCGATCCTCTTCAACCGCGCCAACACGATCCTGGCGCAGGGCGCGGCGCTGGCGGACATGTCGATGTGCGACCGATTCGAGGACGGCGACGTCACCGACCTGATCCGCAGCGGCGACCGCGTCATCGTCGATCCCGACCGCGGCGAGGTCACGATCCTCTAGGGCGGGTGCCAACCGGACGCGAGCACGGGCGCCCTGCCCTCCCGCGTCAGGGTAGGCCGAGGCGCATGAACATCCCGTTGCGTCCGAGCGTCGAGCAGCGTTCGCCGAAAGGTAACGGGATCTCGGCAACGATGTCGTGGGAGGGAGCGATCGTTTCCGGTCGGTGGCAAACCGCTCTTGCCCGCTCCCGGTTCTCTCCGCGGTTGTGGGCGTCACATGGCCCCTCTAGGCTGCCTGCCGGAACAGCGGCGCATTGCAGGAGGCCGGGATGGCGGATGACGCGGAAACCCATGCAAAGGTGACGCGCTACGCCGTCGACGTGCTGGTGACGGTCTCGATCGTGGTGCTGATCGGCTACCTCGCCATCAGCATCATCGCGCCGTTCCTGTCGGTGGTGACCTGGGCGGTGATCATGGCGGTGGGGGTCTACCCCGCCTATCTCAAGCTCCGCGCCTGGATGGGGCCGGCGGCCGGCTGGTCGTCGACGCTGATCGCGGTGATCGGGCTGGTCGTGCTGATGACGCCGACCGTGCTGGTCGTCCAGTCGATCCTCGACTCGCTGGGGCCCGTCGCGCAGGCCTTCGCCTCGGGCGAGGCGGCGATCGCCCCGCCGGGCGAGGAGATCAAGGACTGGCCCATCATCGGCGAGCGGGTGCACGCGGCCTGGATGGCGGCCAGCGAGAACTTCGGCGCCTTCGCGACCCACTATGCCGAGCAGATCCGCGATGCCGCCACCAGGATCCTCACGGTCAGCGCGGGGCTGCTCAGCGGCGTGCTGCAGTTCGCGGTCTCGATCGTCTTCGCCGCGGTGTTCATGGCCTATGCCGATCCGCTGGTGCGCCTGACCGACAGCCTGGTCGGCCGCATCGCCTCGGACCGCGGCAGCCAGATGCTGATGATGGCGGCCCAGACCACGCGCAACGTCACCCGCGGCGTGCTGGGCGTGGCGGTGATCCAGGGCGGTCTCGGCGCGATCGGCGTGCTGGCGGTGGGGATGCCGTTTGCCGGCGTGGTCGCGGCACTGCTGGTCGGCTCGACGCTGGTCCAGGCGCCGGTGCTCGTGATCGTACCGACGATCATCTACGTCTGGTCGGCCGAACCGACGCTGACGGCGATCATCTTCACCGTCTACATGGTGCCGGTGCTGCTCTCGGATAACTTGCTCAAGCCGGTGCTGATGGCGCGTGGGCTCGAGACGCCGATGGTGGTGATCCTGATCGGCGTGATCGGTGGCACGATCTCGGGCGGGCTGGTCGGGCTGTTCACCGGGCCGGTGATCCTGGCGGTCTTCCACAAGATGGTGATGATCTGGATCCAGTCGGTCAGCCCCGAGGCGGCGGCCGTTGCGGCCGAGGTCGCGGCGGAGGCCGAGGCGGAGGCGTCGGAGACGGCCGCCAAGCCGGGCGACTAGGCGATGGACGGCGTGCCCGGGGCGGCGCGGCTGGCCGCGCTGGTCGACCGCTGGCGCTTCACGATGCTGCTGGCGCTTCAGGTGGGCGCATTCTTCCTGGCGCCGCTTATGCGCCACGTGCCGCTGGGCGACGCCTTCATGGTGCTGGTCCATGCCGGGATCTTCGTGGCCGTCGTGCGTCTGGCGCGCGAGGCCGTGCCCTGGACGCTGGCGGGCAAGATCACCATCGCGCTCTGGGCGCTGGCGACGCTGGCCGGCGGATCGACCCTCACCGGCATCACGCTGATCCTCTCGCT
>JBCBPG010000887.1:0-1978 GCA_039820865.1 Pseudomonadota bacterium | reverse complement strand
GTGCCGCCCGGGCCTCGTCCAGCGCCGCCTCGGCCGCGACACCGGACAGGCGCAGCGGCTCGGCTACCAGCGCCTCGGCACTGACGCGCGGGCGGGGCTGGAGGAACTGGGTGACAAAGCCGATCTCGGTGCGCCGCAGATGCGCGATGTCCACATCCGCCGCACGCGCCAGGTCGATGGCGCCGTGGCGCGAGTGGAAGCGGATCACGCCCGCCTGCGGCAGGTAGGAGCGGTAGAGCGTGCGCAGAAGCGTCGACTTGCCCGCCCCGTTGGCGCCCTTCAGCAGCACGAACTCGCCCGCATCGACGCTGAACGAGACCGTCTCGAAGGCGGCGATCTGCTGGCCGAGATGGTGCAGCGTGAAGCCCTTGGACAGGCGCTCGATCTCGAGGACAGGGGTCATAGCTTTGCGTGCACCAACTGCTGCGTGTAGGCGTGCTGGGGGTCCTGGAAGATCTGGTCGGCCAGCCCCGTCTCGACCACCGCGCCCCGCCGCATCACCATCACACGATCGGCTAACGTGCGTATGACACCCAGGTCGTGGCTGACGATCACCATGGTGATCCGCCGCTCCTGCTGGAGCTTTTTCAGCGTGTCGAGCACCAGCGCCTGCACCGAGACATCGAGCCCTGTGGTGGGCTCGTCCAGGAGCAGGAGCGCGGGTTCAAGCGCGATCGCCTTGGCCAGCTGCACCCGCTGCTGCATGCCGCCCGACAGCTCGGCCGGCGGCGCGTCGAGCCGCTCAAGCGGGAACTCCGACGCCTCCAGCGCCGCCGTCGCCCTGGCCCGCAGCGTCGCGAACCGCCGCTCGCCCGCGACCAGCAACCGCTCGGCCACGTTGCCTGACGAGGAGTGCTTCATCAGCAGGCCGAGATGCGGGTTCTGGTAGACGATGCCGATCCGCACGGCACAGAGCATCCGGCGCGCAAAGCGGTCGAGGTCGAAGAGGTTGCCGGGCGCGTCGGGCAGGTCGAGCGTGTAGGCCCCAGCGTCCGGCGTCTCCTCGAGGTTCATGAGGCGCAGAAGCGTCGACTTGCCCGACCCGCTCTCGCCGACGATGCCCAGCACTTCGCCCGGATAGGCATGGGCCGAGACGTCGCAGAGCGCCGCGACCGCCCCATAGGCCTTGGACACGCCCGTGACCGCGAGCAGGGGCCGGGTCTCGACCAGGCGGGGGGCGTCGAGCGTCAGGGTCATCGGAGCCGCCCGCCCTCGTACCAGGTCTCGCCGATCGTCACCGCGGCGCCCTCGGCCCGGCGGATCGCCTTCACGCCCCACTCGCTGTCCGACACCTCGAAGACCGACGTGCCGTCGTCCTGCGGGATCTCGTTCATGAAGAACCCGCGCGTGCCGGAGCGGTGGCAGGTGAGGTGGCCATGGTCCTCGACCCGGTAGGGCACGTCGGAGAAGACCAGCGGCTCGACCCGGGTATAGGGCGGCACGGCGTGGATCCGCTTCTCGCGCCCGGCCGAGAGGATGGTGAGATGGCGCGCCATGTCGAGCTTGGGCACATCCCAGCGGGGCACGGGCGAGGGCGTCATGACATGGCGGCCGTTCACCAGGCTGGGATAGGCCGCGCCCTGCATCACGCGGCCCGAGCGGACGATCTGCTCGTAGAGTTGCAGCCACATCCGGCCGTAATCGGCATCGGCATGCATCTGGCGCGCGATGGACATGTTGGGCTGGACGGGGCGCAGCGGCTCGGGGTTGGGAACCTGCAGGACCAGGACCTGGTCCTCGCGCAGGATCTCCTCGGGGATGCGGTGGCGCGACTGGATCAGGTCGGCCTCCAGCGTGTCGGTGGTGACGGGCGTGCCGGCGACGCGCGCGATGAAGCGGCGGATCGAGGCCGCGTTGACGCTGTCGTCGGCGCCCTGGTCGATCACCTTCACCCGGGTCTCGGGGCGGACCAGCGTCAGCGACACCTGCAGCCCGCCGGTGCCCCAGCCGCGCGCCATCGGCACCTCGCGGCTGGCAT
>JBCBPG010000886.1:0-1979 GCA_039820865.1 Pseudomonadota bacterium | reverse complement strand
GGCGACAGCATCGCGCCGCTCAAGCGCCCGGCCAAGCCCGAGGGCGAGGGCAACAACCGGCTGCGGCTGCGCGCCCTCTCGATGAAGCCCGAACAGACCGGCGGCCAGCGCCTCGACAACCTCTACCTCTCGGTCCACGGCTACGAGATCGTCGGCATCGCGGGCGTCGCGGGCGAGGGGCAGAACGAGCTGGTCGCGGCGCTGACGGGCGAGACGCTGCTGCCGCTCCTCAAGGGCGCGATCGAGATCAACGGCAAGCGCGTCGCCCATCGCGACCCCGTCACCCGCCGCCGCGCGGGCGGGGCCGTGGTGCCGGAGGACCGGCTGGGCCACGCGACCGTGCCGGCCATGGGCCTCGACGAGAATGTCATGCTGACCCATCACGGCGAGCCGCGGATGGCCAAGCGCGGCTTTCTCGACATGGCGGCCGCCACCGCCTGGGTCGAGCGCATCCGCGAGACCTTCGACGTGCGCGCGGCCAGCGACACGCCGCTCGCCGCCAGCCTCTCGGGCGGGAACCTGCAGAAGTTCATCATGGGCCGCGAGATCCTGCGCCAGCCGAAGCTGCTGGTCGTGAACCAGCCGACCTGGGGCGTGGACGCGGCGGCGGCGGCGCGCATCCGCCAGGCGCTGATCGACCTCGCCGCCCGGGGCGCGGGCGTGCTGGTGGTCAGCCAGGACCTCGACGAGCTCTTCGCCATCTCGGATCGCATCGCGGTCATGCATCGCGGCAAGCTGACGCCCGCACGCCCCGTCAGCCGGCTGACGCCGGAACTCGTGGGCCTGATGATGGCCGGCGAGAGCCCGCACATCCCGCTCGGCGACGACGAGAGCGACGATGCCGGCGGGGCAGGCGACGGGGCAGGCGACGGGGCAGGCGACGGGGCAGGGGCCGCGGCATGAGGATCGCGCTGGAGCCGAGGGCCGGCACCGGGCTGACGGCCCTGATCGCGGCGCCTGCCATCGCGGTCGCAGCGACCCTCGCCACGGGCGCGGTGATGATGGCACTGCTCGGCCATGCGCCGCTCGAGGCGCTCTATGTCTATTTCGTCTCGCCGCTGACGACGAGCTACACGCTGGCCGAGGTCGGCGTGAAGATGGTGCCGCTGGCGCTGATGGGCGCGGGCCTGGCCGTCGCCTTCCGTGCCGATGTCTGGAACATCGGGGCGGCGGGGCAGTACACGATCGGCGCGCTGGTCGCAGGGTGGATGGCGCTGTCGCTGCCGCCGGACCTGACCAGCCCCGTCTGGCTGCTGCCCTATCTCGGGGCCGGCATCCTCGGCGGGCTCGCCTGGGCCGCGATCCCGGCCTTTCTGCGCGTGCGGCTGGGGACCAACGAGATCCTGGTCTCGCTGATGCTGACCTATGTCGCGGCGCTCATGCTCGACTGGGCGGTGCGTGGGCCGCTGCGGGACCCCGCGGGCTTTGGTTTCCCCCAGTCGCGCGACTTTCCCGACGCCTTCCTGATGCCGGTGATCTGGTCGGGCACGCGGCTCCATGCCGGCATCCTGATCGCGATCCCGGTCGCGGTCGGGCTGGCGGTGATGATGGCCTACACGGTGCGGGGCTTCGGGCTGCGGGTGCTGGGCGCGGCACCGCGGGCGGGAGCCTTCGGCGGCTTTTCGCGCAACCGCTCGATCTGGTTCGTGCTGCTGCTCTCGGGCGGGCTCTCGGGGCTGGCCGGCGCGATCGAGGTCTCGGCCACCGTCAGCCAGCTCCAGCCCGACATCTCGGCCGGCTATGGCTTCACCGCGATCATCGTGGCGTTCCTCGGCCGGCTGAACCCGGCCGGGGCGCTGGTGGGGGCGCTGTTGCTGGCGATCAGCCAGATCGGGGGCGAGAACGCGCAGATCATGATGCGCATGCCCAAGAACGTGACGGGGCTGTTCAGGGGATGCTGCTCTTCTACCTGCTCGCCGCCGTTACGCTGACGCGCTATCGCATCCGGGTGGTGCGTGCCCCCCGGCCCGCAGGGGAGG
>JBCBPG010000885.1:0-1979 GCA_039820865.1 Pseudomonadota bacterium | reverse complement strand
GCAGCGGCGGCCGAGGGGTTCGCGGTCGAGGATCTCGCGCGGGCCGAGGGGCTTGCGGTGCTGGTCGTCTCGCCCGGGATCGCGGCGCTGCATCCCGCGGCCCATCCGGCGATCCGGGCCGCCTGGGCCGCGGGCGTGCCGGTGGACAACGATATCGGGCTCTTCTTCCAGGCGCTGGGCGTGGTGGGGGCCGAGGTGCGGGTGGTCGCGATCACCGGCTCGAACGGCAAGTCGACGACCACGGCGCTGGTGACCCATATCCTGGCCGAGGCCGGGCGCGCGGTGCAGATGGGCGGCAATATCGGCCGCGCGGTGCTGGACCTCGATCCGCCGCAGGACGGCGGGATCGTGGTGCTGGAACTCTCGAGCTACCAGACCGAGGTCGCGCGGGTGCTGGCGCCCGATATCGCGGTGTTCCTGAACCTCAGCCCCGATCACCTGGACCGCCATGGCGGCATGGGCGGGTACTTCGCGGCCAAGCGGCGGCTCTTCGAGCTGGGCGCGCCCTCGCGCGTGGTGGTTGGGGTGGACGACGACTACGGCCGGTTCCTGGCCAACGGTGCGATCGAGCCCGGGGACGATCCCGATGGCGGGCCGCAGGTGATCCGCGTCGCGACGACCGAGCGTCTGCGCGGCGAGGGCTGGTCGGTCTTCATGAACAAGCGCTTCCTCACCGAGTGGCGGGGCGGGCGACAGGTGGCCGCGATCGACCTGGGGCCGGCCGAGGGGCTGAGGGGCGCGCATAACCACCAGAACGCCTGCGCGGCCTGGGCGGCGTGCCGCGCGCTTGGCATCGGGCCGCGCCAGATCGAGCCGGCGCTGACGTCCTTCCCCGGCCTCGCCCATCGCATGGAGCGGGTCGGCGAGGTGTGCGGCGTGGCCTGCGTGAACGACAGCAAGGCGACCAATGCCGATGCCGCGATCCGCGCGCTGGCGAGCTTCGAGCGCATCCGCTGGATCGCCGGAGGCCGCGCCAAGGCGGGCGGCATCGAGGCGGCGCTGGCGCATATGGACGGGGTCCTCTGCACCTACCTGATCGGCGAGGCCGAGGAGGCGTTCGCGGCGCAGCTGGGCGAGCGGGCGCATCGGCGCTGCGGGACGCTGGAGGCGGCGGTTGCGGCGGCGCTGGGCGATGCCCGGCCCGGCGAGACCGTCCTGTTCAGCCCCGCCGCCGCCAGCTTCGACCAGTTCACCGATTTCGAGGCGCGGGGCGAGGCGTTCCGCGCCCTCGTCGCCGCCGCCGCGACCGAGGAGGTGCAGCCATGACCGATCTCTCCGCCCGCCCCGGCCGCCTCGCAGGCCGGGGCGCGACGTCCGGCATGTGGCGCCCGCGCCGCCTCGGGCCCACGGCGCTGGTCGAGGCGGCCATCGCGCTCGTCGGGCCGGACACGCGGCGCGCCGTCTCGGACTGGTGGCACGGGATCGACCGCTGGCTGCTCGGCGCCGTGGTGCTGCTGGTGGCGACGGGGCTGGTGCTGGGGCTCGCGGCCTCGGTGCCGCTGGCCGAGAAGAACGGGCTCTGGGCCTATCACTACGTCGCGCGCCAGGCGGTCTTTGCGGTGCTGGGGATCGCCATCGTGGTCGGCGTCTCGGCGCTGCCGCTGCGCTGGATCCGGCGGGGCGGCATCCTCGCCTGCCTCGCCGCCATCGCCGCGCTGGCGGCGCTGCCCTCGCTCGGCACCGATTTCGGCAAGGGCGCGGTGCGCTGGTATTCGCTGGGGTTCATGAGCCTGCAGCCCTCGGAGTTCCTGAAGCCCGCCTTCGTGATCGCCTCGGCCTGGCTGATGGCGGGCAGCTTCGACCGCGGGGGCCCGCCGGGGCGCGTCCTCTCGGGCCTGACGGCGACCGTCATCGCCGCGATGCTCGCGCTGCAGCCGGACTTCGGCCAGGCGATGCTGGTGCTGGCGGTCTGGGCGGGGATGCTCTTCGTCTCGGGCGCGCCGATGGTCTGGCTGATCGCGCTGGCGGGCGCGGTCTCG
>JBCBPG010000884.1:0-1989 GCA_039820865.1 Pseudomonadota bacterium | reverse complement strand
GCGGTCATGGATACGGGCGACGGGGCGGGCCACGGGACGGGCGACGGGGCGGGCCACGGGGCGGGCGCAGGCGACGGCGCAGGCGACGGGTCGATCGGGGCGGTGGTGACCGGGGCCTCGGGGCGCATGGGGCAGATGCTGGTGCGTGCCGTTGCCGAGGACCCGGTGCTGACGCTCGCCGGCGCCACCGACCGGCCGGGCAGCGACTGGATCGGGCGCGACCTGGGCGAGGCGATGGGCGGTGCGCCGAGCGGGGTGGTGGTGGCCGAGGATCCGCTGCCGCTCTTCGCCCGGGCGCGGGTCGTGCTGGACTTCACGACGCCCGGCGCCAGCGTCGCCCATGCCGCGCTGGCAGCGCAGGCGCGGGTGGTGCACGTGATCGGTACCACCGGCTTCACCGAGGCCGAGATCGCCGCCATCGACGCGGCCGCGCGCCATGCGACGGTGGTGCGGGCGGGGAACATGTCGCTGGGGGTCAACCTGCTGATGGCGCTGGTGCGCCAGGCGGCGGCCGCGCTGCCCGAGGCCTTCGACATCGAGATCGTCGAGATGCATCACCGCCACAAGGTCGACGCGCCCTCGGGCACGGCGCTGATGCTGGGCGAGGCGGCGGCCGAGGGGCGCGGCGTGCGGCTGGCCGAGGCTGCCGTGCGCGCGCGTGACGGGCAGACGGGCGCGCGGCCGGCGGGCACGATCGGGCTGCAGGCGCTGCGCGGCGGCGACGTCGTGGGCGAGCACACGGTGATCCTGGCGGGCGCCGGCGAACGCCTCACGCTCGGCCATATCGCGACCGACAGGATGCTCTTTGCCCGGGGCGCCGTGCAGGCCGCGCACTGGGCGCTGGACCGCGCGCCGGGCCATTACTCGATGGCCGATGTTCTCGGCTTGGCACGTTCTGAAGGTTAAGGCGTGATAAAGCCCTGAAGGGTTGCAAATTTTCCCCTGTCATAGCCCAGACGCCCCCTATGTCGCACATTGAGAGCAAGTCTGATGGAGAAGACCGGCGGGCCCGGCCCCCTGAATCTCGTGAAACTCTGTGTCGGTGCCGACACGATCGAGGATATCGCGGCATGGCAGGCGCATCTCGCGACGACACGGACGGCGGCGGGGCTGCCCCCGGAACCACGCCACGTAACGCGGCAATGGCCGCGGCGCGCGGCTGAGATCCTCGGCCAGGGGGAGGCTGGGCCTGGGAAGGGAAGCGGATCGCTCTACTGGGTCATCCGGGGCCTGATCCTCGTGCGCCAGCGCATAACGGCGCTGGAGGAGACGCCGGGCGAGGACGGGATCATCCGCTGCGGGATCGTCATGGACCCGCAGATCGTGCGCGTCGAGAGCCGGCCGCGACGGGTGTTCCAGGGCTGGCGTTACCTGACGGGTGCCGACGCGCCCCCCGATCTGGGGATCTGGCGCGCCGACAGCCAGGACGACGGTGCCGCATCCGCTGCACTGCCACGAGAATTGGAGGTGGCCCTGGATGCCCTGGGTGTCGGCGCCATCGCAAGGTGAGGGAATGAACCGCCTGGATGCGCGGCTGAGCGACGTGCTCGAACCCGTGCGTGACGTGGCCGTGGGAGAGATCCTGGAGTCGATGGCGCGAAGCCTCGGCCGGGGTCTCGACGTGCGTCCGGAGCCCAAGCATCGCGACGCCAACGGCGCCGTGCTGCGCGAGGGCCGGCTGGCGCTGCCGCGGCGAGGCGACCTCCTCATCCTGCGAGACGACGGAGGGCCGCTCACGCATCATGTCGAGAGCATGCATGTCCTCCGCTTCGAACCGGTGACGCTGGTCGAGCCGGACGGCTTCGTCTGCGTCATCACGCCGTTCCGCTGGGACAACGCGGTCGTCCTGGTCGAGCCGGTCGACTGCACGCCCGACTGGGCGCCCGTGCGCCGCTGGTTCCTCGAGTGGTTCCAGAGCCGCTTCAGCGACGAGGCGCCGGACCTGGACGGCGCGGTGCACAGCCTGGCGGGCCCGGAGGACGTGGCCGG
>JBCBPG010000883.1:0-1993 GCA_039820865.1 Pseudomonadota bacterium | reverse complement strand
TAGAGGCGGATGACGCGGCCCGCGGCGCGGCCGGGCTTGGGCCAGGGGGTGACCTTGCGCGCCCGCTCGGGCCGGATCGGCAGCGCCATGCTCTGGTAGCTGCCCCAGGAGAAGCCCATGGCGAAGTGGCGGAGGGTGTCGAGGAAGGCGCCGACCTGCGTCTCGCCCGAATACCGCTCCTCAAGCACGATCGCGAAAAGCGAGCCCGCCCCCGTGAAATCCCGCTGCCAGAGCGCATGGCCGGGGTCGTGGGGCATGGCGGGGTGGATGACCTCGGCCACCTCGTCGCGCGCCATCAGCCATTCGGCCACCGCCAGGCCGGAACGCCCGTGCTCGGCCAGGCGCAGCGGCATGCTGCGCAGCCCCCGCAGCGCCAGGTAGGCGTCGTCGGGACTGGCTGAGGTGCCGATCTGCGCCCAGCCGGGCTGGAGGTAGCGGTCATAGACCTCCTTCGTCGCGGTCACCGAGCCCATCAGGATGTCGGCATGCCCGCCGACATACTTGGTCAGCGCCTGCATCGAGATGTCGACGCCCAGCTCGAAGGGCTTGAGGTAGAGGGGCGTGGCCCAGGTGTTGTCCAGCATCACCAGCGCGCCATGGGCATGCGCCACCTCGGCGATCGCGGGGATGTCCTGCACCTCGAAGGTCCAGGAGCCCGGGCTCTCGACCAGCACAAGGCGGGTGTTGGGCCGCATGTGCTCCCGGATCCCGCCGCCGATCAGCGGATCGTAGACCTCGGCCTCGACGCCGAAGCGCGTCAGCATCCCGAAGACGAACTCCCGCGTCTCGCCATAGACGCTGTCGGGCACCAGCAGGTGGTCGCCGGCCGAGAGCACGCAGAGCATCGGCACCGTCACGCCCTGCAGCCCCGTATTGGTCAGCCGCGTCCGGTGGCCCGAGGCCCCGACCTCGGCCGGGTCGATGCCGAGTTCCAGCGCCGTCAGCGCCCGCTCCAGCGCATAGGTCGTGGGCGTGCCGTGCACGGCATAGGTCACGCCGTCGCCCTTGCGGATGCGCGCCACGCCCTTGAGGTCCTCGTATGTCGGGAAGACCACGGTCGAGGTGTGGTGCACCGGCGGGTTGACGCTACCCGCCTGGAGGGTCGGGTCGCGACCGGCCTCGACGGCGCGGGTGCTGTCCTTCATCGTGGTCTCCCTGTGCTTGTGTCGCGTTCTGCGGCCTTGCCCTGTCGCGGTCAATGGACGCGCAGACGGTCAGCCCCACTGCCACATCTTTCGGCAGTTGCCGCCGCAGGATGGAAGAGCCGGTGCCCTGCGGGTCGCCACGCCGCGAACTGCCCGAATACTGAGCATCTGCCGGCGCCGTGCCCCACGGACACGGGTTGACGTTCTGTGATGGCGTCGGCCACAACTCGCGAAGGATGCGGGGCATAGAAGCCCTTGCAGCCATGGATCGCGCCGCCCCGAGCGCGACCGCCCATGACAGAGAGGGTAAAGATGAAGACTTCGGCAATCCTCGGCACGGCCGCGGCCGTCGCCCTTATCGCAGGCAGCGCCAGCGCCCAGAGCACGCTCGAGACGGTCAAGGAGCGCGGCTCGCTCAACTGTGGCGTGTCGACCGGCCTCGCCGGCTTCGCCTTCACCGACGAGAACGGCGTCTGGGACGGCTTTGACGTCGCCGTCTGCCGCGCCGTCGCCGCCGCCGTCCTCGGCGACGCCACCGCGGTCGAGTTCACGCCCACCACCGGCAAGACGCGCTTCACCACGCTGGCCTCGGGCGAGGTCGACATGCTGGCGCGCAACACGACCTGGACCTTCACCCGCGACGTCGACCTCAAGTTCACCTTCGTCGGCGTGAACTACTACGACGGTCAGGGCTTCATGGTTCCCGCCGGCCTCGGCGTCTCGTCGGCGACCGAGCTGGACGGCGCGACCGTCTGCATCCAGACCGGCACCACCACCGAGCTGAACCTCGCCGACTTCTTCCGCGTCAACGGCATGAGCTACGAGCCGGTGCCGATCGAGACCAACGC
>JBCBPG010000882.1:0-1995 GCA_039820865.1 Pseudomonadota bacterium | reverse complement strand
GTGAAGGCCTTCGAGCGCGAGGACGGCGGGTCGAACCTGCGGTTCAACATGGCCTATGCCAAGGCCTATGGGTGCATCGGCGTCGGCCTCGGCGGGCGGGCGATGATGAACCGCGCCGAAACCCAGGCCTATTTCCTCAACTGCCTCAACGGCGCCTTCGGCGGAAACGTGCTCCCGGTGCCGGGGGGCATCCTGCTGTGCGCCGAGGCGGGCGGGCCGGTGATCGGCGCCGTCGGCATCACCGGCGACACCTCGGATGCGGACGAGGCCGCGGGCCTCGCCGCGATCGAGAGTGTCGGACTGATCGGCGACGGCGGCTGAACCCTCCCGCGCTTGCCCCTTCTTGTCAGCGTCGCATTACCTTCATAGAACTGTCGCATGAAGGAAATCGAGCTCAAGCTTCTGGTGGCCCGGGGCGAGTTGGGCGCCCTCCGCCGCCGCATCGGCACGGTGGCGGAGGGCCGGCCGAAGCGTCGCCAGCTCCGCACCATCTATCTCGACACCGCCGACGAGGCGCTGGCCGCGGGCGGCGTGGCGCTGCGCCTGCGACAGGCCGGCCGGTCCTGGACGCAGACGGTCAAGCGCGGACGGAGCCTGCGGGCGGGACTGTCGGAGACCGAGGAGATCGACGTGCCCGCGCCCGGCGGCCGGGTCGACCTGGCGGCGCTGCCGGCCCCGCTGGCAGCCGAGATCGCCCGCCTGACCGGGGGCCTGCCGCTCGCGCCCCGCTACGAGACCGTGGTTGCCCGGACCACCTGGGAGGCCGAGATCGGCGGCGGGCGCGTCGAGATCGCGCTCGACGACGGCGAGGTCGTCGCGGGCGAGCGCCGCGAGCCGATCCTGGAGCTGGAGATCGAGCGGCTCGAGGGCGCGCCACAGGCGATCTTTGCCATCGCCCGGACGATCTTCCCCGCGGGGCCGCTGCGCTTCTCCCGGGCCAACAAGGCCGCACGCGGCCGGCGGGTGGCGGCGGGAGAGCCGGCGGTACGCCCGCCCGCACCGGTCCATGCCGGCGATCCGGGCGTCGCGCCGGATGCCACGGCCGAGGCGGCGGCGGTCGCCATCCTCGCCGAATGCGCGGGCCAGGTGGCCGCGAACATCGTCGCCGTGACCGCCCATGACGATGCCGAGGGGCCGCACCAGCTCCGCGTGGGCCTGCGCCGCCTGCGCGCTGCCGCGCGCCTGCTGGCTCCGGCGCTCGGCGATGGCGGGCCGCGCCCCACGGGCCGGCTGGCGGCGATCGAGGCCGAGGCGCGCTGGCTTGCGGGCGAGGTCTCGCGGCTGCGCGACCTCCAGGTGGCGCGCGAGGACCTCGTCGCCCCCGCAGCCGCGGCCACGCCGGGCGAGACGGGGTTCGAGGCGCTGGACCGCGCGCTGGCCGATGCAGTCGTCGCCGAACGCGCCGCGCTGGTCGCCACGCTGGCCGGCGCCCGCGTCACCGGGTTCGTTCTCGACCTGGCCGAATACATCGCCCTGCGCGGCTGGCTCGACCCGGCCGACCATGCCCAGACCGCGCGCCTCGCAACGCCCTTCGCCAGCCTCGCCGGCACGGCCGCGCGCCGGGCCGAGGCCAAGGCTGCCAGGAAGGCGCGCGGCATCGCCGGTCTCGAGCACGAGGCCCGACACGAGCTTCGCAAGGCGCTCAAGATGCTGCGCTACATCGTCGAGTTCGGCGCCCCCGCCTGGCCTGCCAAGCGCACCACCGCCTTCGTCAAGGCGCTCAAGGGCCTGCAGACGCTCTTCGGCGCGCTGAACGACGCCGCGATGGCCGAGGTGCTGTTCCTCACCGAGGGTGGACCGGGCGCCGACGATCCCACCGCCCAGCGCGCCGCCGGCCGGCTGATCGGCGCCTCGAACGCCGCCGCGGACCATGTCTGGGCCGAAGCCGTCTCCCGCTGGGATGCCTTTGCGGCGACGAAACGCCCCTGGGCCTGAACAGGGCGCAGCGTGGCACCCGGCGCGCTCTGCCCTCGCCACCGTCGGGCGCCAGGCGAC
>JBCBPG010000881.1:0-1996 GCA_039820865.1 Pseudomonadota bacterium | reverse complement strand
GATCTCGGCCAGCGTGTTGTCCGGCGAGCAGTCGTCCGAGATCACCAGCGCCCAGTCGGTGAAGGTCTGCGCGCGGATCGACGCGATCGAGCGCGCGATCGTGCCCGCGTTGCGATAGGCGGGCAGGCCGAGCGAGACGCGCGGCACGCGGGTCGCGGCCTCGGCCGGCGCCGTGTCCCCGCCCGCCTCGACCGCCGCCTGCTCGATCATGCCGCCATCCATCGCCCGGCTCCCGTCCGCCACGCCAACCGAGGCCCGGCGCCGCCGTGCCATCCCGGGACATCGCCTAGCCCCGGGCAGTGGCCAAACCAAGGCAGCGCCCTGGCCGGGCCCGACGGTGCCTTTCACGCGCCCTACGGGTCGCACCGCCGGCCTCGGAAGGGTGCGCGGCGGCCTGTGTGGGGTGCGCGGGACGCACCCCCGGGCCGCCTCAGGCCACCAGCGCCTCGGCGCCGGCGCGGAAGGCGGCCTCGACCGTCTCCATGTCCGCCTCGGTCAGCGCGAGGCAGGGGTAGATCTTGCCGGGCGACTTCAGCACGCCCGCCGCCCGCACCGCCGCGTTGAACCGCGCCGAGGCGGCGCTGTCCTGGCGCAGCACGTCGCGATAGTCGCGCACCGGCGCCTCGGCGAAGACCGCGTCGAACAGCACCGGGTCGCCGACGATGGTATAGGGCACGCCGGTCGGCGCCAGCGCCTCGTCCAGCGCCGCCATCAGCCGCTGGCCGAGGGCGCGCAGCCGGTCATAGGCCCCCTCGCGCCGCAGGATCTCCAGCGTCCTCAGCCCCGCCGCCGCCGCCACCGGGTTGCCCGAGAGCGTGCCCATCTGCAGCGCGAACCCCGCCTCGCCCACGATCGCGCGGTCGAAATGGGCCATGATCTCGGCGCGCCCGGCGATGGCGGCCAGCGGCAGACCCCCGCCCGCCACCTTGCCCAGCGTGCAGAGGTCCGGCACCACGCCATACGCCTCCTGCGCGCCGCCATAGGCGAGGCGGAAGCCGGTGACGACCTCGTCGAAGATCAGCACGATGCCCGCGGCCCGGGTCATCTCGCGCAGCGCCGCCAGGAACCCCGGCTCGGGCGGGACGATGCGCTGCAGCGGCTCGACGATCACGCAGGCGATGTCCTGCCCATGCTCGGCGATCAGCCCGCGCACCATCTCGGCATCGTTGAAGGCAGCGACCAGCATGTCGTCGCGCACCGCCTCGGGCACGCCGGCGGTATCGGGCACGGCGGTCGGAAAGTTCTCCAGCCGCCTGGGCGCCAGCGACATCAGCGCCTCGGCCGACATGCCGTGATAGCCGCCCTCGAACTTCAGGATCCTGGTGCGGCCGGTGAAGGCGCGGGCGAGGCGCATGGCGTACATGTCCGCCTCGCCCCCGGTCGAGACATAGCGGACCTGTTCGGCGCACGCGCAGGCCGCCACGATCTCCTCGGCCAGCGCGATGCCGGCGGGGTTCGAGGTGAAGAAGGTCAGGCCCCGGTCGACCTCGGCATGGATCGCCTCCAGCACCTCCGGGTGGCCATGGCCGAGCAGCATGGGCCCCGAGCCGATCAGCAGGTCCACGAACTCCCGCCCGTCGGCATCGCGCACACGGGCGCCATGGCCCTCGCGGATCACGATGCCGGGGTCGAAGTTGCCGAAGCCGCCCGCCGGCAGCACGCGCCGGGCGCGCGCGATCCAGTCGGCCTGAAGGCTTGCGTCTCCGGGACGGGTCAGCATGGGCGGTCTCCTCCAAGTGCAGGGGGTGTACCGGTCGAGCGCCGGTCGAATGTGGATCGCGTGCCGGTCGAGCGCCGGTCGCGTGCAGGTCGAGCGCCGGGTGCCAGGCGCGTGCCGATCGCGTGCAGGGCGCGTGCCGGTCGGGTTGCGGGCTCGTGGCGGGCAAGGCTCGGGCAAGGCTTGGGCGGGGCGGGCGACGGGCGCGCCCATCGCCGCGTCGTCCGGCTCGATGCCGAGGCCGGGCTCTGGCCCCGCGATCGGCATGCCATCCGCGCG
>JBCBPG010000880.1:0-2003 GCA_039820865.1 Pseudomonadota bacterium | reverse complement strand
TGACGCAGTCAGGTCGGCAAGCGCTCTAGAGCAGCTTCCGACCGACTGGGAACGCCTCGCTCTCGCACCCTCCCACGTCATCGTTGCCGCGATACCGTTACCTTTCAGCGAACGCTGACGGACGCCCGGACGCAACGGGAGGTTCATCGGCGTGGGCCTAGACTGACGCGGGAGGGCAGGGCGCCCGTGCTCACGTCCGGTTGGAATACGCTCTCGAGCAGCTTCCGACCGAACGGAAACGCCCGCTCTTGCCTGCCTAAGACTTCGTTGCCGCGATCCCGTCACCACTCAGCGAACGCTGCCGGACGCCTGGACGCAACGGGATGTTCATCCGCATGGGCCTAACCTGAGGTCGGAGGCTAGGAGGCCCGTGCTCACGTCAGGCGGAAGGCGCCCTCAAGGGCGTGCGGGTGTTGGGCTCTCGGTCGGTGGGCGCGGGGTGGCGGGGTCGTGACCTGTCGCCCGGGTGGCGGGCGACCGCATGGCGCGGAGGGGCGGGTCTTCGGATGCGGCCTTGCCGGTCGGTCGCCTCGGCCCGTGGCAGCGTGAGGTGCCATGGTGGCGGGCGGTCCGGTTTCACGGCGGTGGGCGTCGTGCGGCGGGCGCGGCGCGGCGCGACGGAGCGGCGCGCTCACGCCGTCGTCGGGGGGCGGGCGACGGCGAGGAGGGCGTCGAGGTCGAGCCAGTGCTCCATGTGCTCGGCCAGCGCGTCGAGGGTGGCCTCGACGCCCTCGGCATAGGCGTCGCCGCCGGCGGGCGCGCCGAGGTCCGCGAGCCAGGCGCTGCGGAAGGCGTCGGCGGTGAAGAGGCCGTGGAGATAGGCGCCGGCGACGCGGCCGTCGGGGGTGACGGCGCCTTCCGGGCGGCCGTCGATCTCGAGGAAGGGGCGCGCGCGGCCGGGGCCGTCGGTGCGGCCGATATGGATCTCGTAGCCCTCGACGGCGTGGCCGCTGGCGGCATGGCGGCCGGTGACGCGGGTCAGGGTCTTGTCGGGCGCCATGACGGTCTCGACGTCGAGATAGCCGAGGCCCGGGGTCTGGCCGGCGGGGCCTTCGATCCCTTGCGGGTCGTCGATCGAGCGGCCCAGCATCTGGTAGCCGCCGCAGAGGCCGAGGATGCGTCCGCCGCGGCGGTGATGGGCGGCGAGGTCGATGTCCCAGCCCTGCGCGCGCAGAAAGGCGAGGTCGCCGCGGGTCGATTTCGTGCCGGGCAGGATGACGACGGCGGCGTCGCCGGGCAGGGCGCGCCCGGCCTCGACCATGTCGAGCGTGACGCCGGGCGCCTGGGCCAGCGGGTCGAAGTCGTCGAAGTTGGCGATGCGCGACAGGACGGGGACGGCGATCCTGACCGCGGCCCCTTCGCATCCGGGACCCGCATCGCGGCCCGCGAGGTCCATCGCATCCTCGGCCGGCAGGCGGCGGGCGCCGTCGAACCAGGGGAGCGTGCCGAAGCCGGGCCAGCCGGTCAGCCGCCCGATCGCGTCATAGCCGTCGGCGAAGAGGCTGACATCGCCGCGGAACTTGTTGACGAGAAAGCCCTCGATCATCGCGCGGTCGGAGGGCTCGAGCACGGCATGGGTGCCGACGAGCTGGGCGATCACGCCGCCGCGGTCGATGTCGCCGGCGATCACGACGGGCACGCCGGCGGCCTGCGCAAAGCCCATGTTGGCGATGTCGCCGGCGCGCAGGTTGATCTCGGCCGGGCTGCCCGCGCCCTCGACCAGCACCAGGTCGGCGGTCGCGGCGAGGCGGTGGAAGCTCTCGAGCACCGCGGGCATCAGGGTGGGCTTGAGGCGGCCGTACTCGCCCGCGCGGACGGTGGCGACGCGGCGGCCCTGGACGACGACCTGCGCGCCGGTCTCGCTTTCGGGTTTGAGCAGCACCGGGTTCATGTCGGTCACCGGCGCGCGGCCGGCGGCCAGCGCCTGCAGCGCCTGCGCGCGCCCGATCTCGCCCCCGTCGGCGGTGACGGCGGCGTTGTTCGACATGTTCTGCGGCTTGAAG
>JBCBPG010000879.1:0-2012 GCA_039820865.1 Pseudomonadota bacterium | reverse complement strand
ACCTCTTCGTCACCGCTGGACAGGTCAGCGATTACATCGGCGCTCGGGCATTGCTGGGCGGCTTGCCAAAGGTCGACTGGCTGCTCGGGGATCGAGGCTACGACGCAGACTGGCTCAGAGATGCGTTGAAAGACAAAGGGATACGCGCCTGCATCCCCGGCAGAAAGCAACGCAAGACTCCGGTCAAGTACGACAAACGCCGATACAAGCGGCGCAATCGGATCGAGATCATGGTCGGCAGGCTCAAGGACTGGCGGCGTGTGGCAACACGCTACGACCGCTGTCCAAAGGTCTTCCTCTCAGCCATCGCTCTCGCAGCAGTCGTCATCTACTGGTTATGAATCCTGACCCTAACGCCGGGCGACGGGTGTTGCCCCTGGGCCGGATCCTGCGTTCGGGGAATAGTCACCGTTGCGCGCCTATCCTGACGCGAGTGGGAGCGGGACGCGCCAGCCGGGATCCGCCAGCCGGGAGAGCCGCCAGCGACCCGGCCGATCCGCGCTGCCACCCGTTGCCGCATCCCGCCCTCTGCTGTGCGCTGCGGCACGCCGGTTGCATCATTCTTCAAAGAGGTTGCGCCGCGCCATGCTGCGGCGCAGCGTGGCGCCCGGAGGTGGGCATGCAGGCACGGCTCAGGATCGCCGTCGTCGAACGGGACATGGAGCGCGCACACCAGGTGGTCGACGCGCTCAGCGATGCGGGCGATTACGAGGTGTCGGTGATCGGCGACGAGGCGGGGCTTGCGCGCCGGCTCAAGAGGCTCGATCCCGACCTCGTGCTGATCGACGTCGCCAACCCCTCGCGCGACATGCTGGAGGAACTGACGATCGCCTCCAGCCCCCTGGAGCGCCCGGTCGCCATGTTCGTCGACCGCACCGACGATGCGCTGACCGCCGCCGCGATCGAGGCCGGCATGTCGGCCTATGTCGTCGACGGCCTCCGCTCCGACCGCATCAAGCCGGTGCTCGACGCCGCGATCGCGCGCTTCAACATGGTCAGCCGCATGCGCCGAGAGCTGGAGGCGACGCGCGCGGCGCTCGCCGAGCGCAAGATGATCGACCGCGCCAAGGGGCTGCTGATGGCGGCCCGCGGGGTCGGCGAGGAGGAGGCCTATGGCATGCTCCGCCGTGCCGCGATGGACCAGGGCAAGAAGATCGGCGAGGTGGCCGCCGCCCTCGTCACCGCCGCCGAGCTGCTGAAATGAGCACCGTCGACGCCGGTTTCATCCCCCTGGTCGATGCAGCCGCGCTGATCGTCGCGCGCGAGATGGGGTTCGCGACCGAGGAGGGGATCGACCTCGCGCTCCACCGCGCGCCCTCCTGGTCCTCGATCCGCGACGGGCTGGCGACCGGGCGGCTCGCGGTGGCGCATATGCTGGCGCCCGTGCCGGTGGCGATGGCCATGGGGCTCGGCGGGCTTTCGGTGCCGCTCGAGGCGCCGATGGTGCTGTCAGTAAACGGCACGGTCGTGGGCGTCACGCCCCGCCTCGCCGCGCGCCTGCGCGACCGCGGCGCGCTCGGCGACTTCATGGATGCCCGTACCGTCGGCGAGGCGCTGATCGCGGTGGCCGAGCCGCCGCTCAAGGTCGGCGTGCCCTTCCCCTTCTCGATGCATGCCGAGCTGCTCTACTACTGGCTCGGCAGTCTCGGCATGCGGGCGCCGCAGGAGATGCAGGTGCGCACCGTGCCCCCGCCGCTGATGGCCGATGCCATGGCCGCGGGCGAGATCGACGCCTTCTGCGTGGGCGAGCCCTGGGGCTCGATGGCGGTCGAGCGGGGGATCGGCGAGATCGTCCTGCCGGGCTGCGCGATCTGGCGTTTCGCGCCCGAGAAGGTGCTGGCCGTGCGCCGCGCCTCGGGCGGGGACGAGGCCGCGATCCTGCGCCGGCTGATGGTGGCGCTCTGGCGCGCGGGGCACTGGCTGGCCGATCCGGGCCACCAGATGACGGCGGCCGAGATCCTGTCGCGCGCCGAGTACCTGAACCTGCCCGCCGAGGTGATCGAGCGGAGCTT
>JBCBPG010000878.1:0-2013 GCA_039820865.1 Pseudomonadota bacterium | reverse complement strand
CCGTACGCTGCCCCTCCACGGCGATTTCCTGAGAGCGGCCCGCGATGCCGACCGCGGCGCCCGCAAGGACCCGAGCGGCATGGCAGAGCCCATGCCCGCCGAGGCCTTCGCCCTCCTCGAAAACCTGCTTGCCGCGCACAATACCTACGTCAACACCGACCCGGCCCTCGCCCGCTGGGTCCAGGCCCTCGACGACCCCACCGCCCGCCGCCCCGGCAGCGACGCCGACCCGGCCGAGATCGGCAAGGGCATCGACGCGCTCGCCCCCGCGCTGGAGCCCGAGACCCTCGACTTCCTCCAGACCCTCGCCCGCGCCGTCACCGAGACTGCCGACGCCGGCCAGGCCGCCATCGCCCGCCTCCAGAACACCTGGTTCAACCTCTCGGTCCTGCTCGCCCGCAACACCATCCAAGCGCTGCGCACCAGCGTCGAGGCCATCGGCAACGCCGCCGACGCCGCCCGCCCGACCATCGAGGAAGCAGTCGCCGCCGGTCGCGCGGTCGCCGCGCTCGCTGTCAGAAGGGCGGCGCAGGGTGCCGCTGGTCTGGCGACCATCGAAGCCAGCCCCGCGCTGGCCGACTTCGCCCGCCGTGTCGGGCCTACGGTGATCGAGCGCGTGGCCCCCGTCGCCGACAAGGTGCTGGACGATGTCCTCTACGTGGCGATCGTCGCCTGTCTCGCGAAGCTCTACCCAGCGCTGTGGCGGCATGCCGACCAGGCGATCCGCGACGTCCTCGACCGGCTGAAAGACGACGGGTCGGCTGCCGGAAAGAAGCCCGACAGGGACGCTGATGGTTCGGACGATTAGTCCCCGCGAGCCGCCACTGGCGCTTCAGCCGGTGGCGGCCTGTTGGCTGGGGAGGGGGGTGGCGTGGGCGGTGCTGGCGACGGGCAGGGCGACCGAGAGGGTGAAGGTTGAGCCGTTGCCCGGGGTGGAGCTGAGCGAGACGCTGCCGCCCATGGCCTGCATGATGCCCCGGGTGATGGCGAGGCCGAGGCCGACGCCGCCGCGGCGGGTGTCGCCGTCGCGGACCTGGTAGAACTGCTCGAACACGCGGTCGTGGTGCTCGGCCGAGATGCCGATGCCGCTGTCGGCCACGTCGATGCGCACGTCGAGCGACCCGGCCCGCGCCTTCACCGCCAGCGTCACGCCCACGAAGCCGCGGTCGGTGTAGCGGATTGCGTTGGTCATCAGGTTGGCAAGGCACTGCGCCAGGCGCTGGCGGTCGCCCATCACCTCGGGCAGGAGCGCCGAGGTGCCGTCGATGCGGAGCGTGAGGCCCTTGTCCTCGGCCACGGGGCGGAGCGCCTCGACGGTCTCGGTCACCAGGCGGCCGAGGGCGAAGCGCTCGCGCATCAGCGGCAGCGAGCCGGCCTCGAGCTGGGCGATGGACTGGGTGTCCTCGATCATGCGCAGAAGGAAGTCGCCCGACTGGTGGATCACCTCGACGAACTTGAGCTGGCCGGGCTCGAGGCCGGTCTGCTTGAGAAGCGCGGCCATGCCGAGGATGCCGTTCAGCGGCGCGCGGAGCTCGTGGTTCATCTGCGCGATCGAGGCGGCGCGGCGGCGGCGGCGGTCCTCGACGCTCTGGCGCTCGTCGGCGAGGCCGCGCCAGACCTCGCGCACCTCGCTCACGTCGGTCAGGCGCACGACCCAGCGGTCATGGGCGATGGCGGAGCGGGCCATGTCGACGGTGCGCCCGTCGGGGAAGCTCTGCAGCGTGCAGCTGAGCGTCGGGTCGGTGAGGATGCGCAGCCGCCGTGCCGCCTCGACCGCGCGCTGGGTGGCGCTCAGGTGGTCGAGGTCGCGGAAGGCGGCGGCGAGGCTGCGGCAATGGGCGCCCCAGGCGATCGCGCCGGGTGCGACGCCGAAGAGCGTGAGGAAGCGGGGGTTGAAGGCGATGAGGTGGCCATGACCGTCGGTCAGGCACATCCCGTCATGGAGATGGTCGATCATCGCGCGCAGGTTGTCGGCCAGTTCGTCATTGGCGGCCGAAGTGGCGGCGAGCTCGG
>JBCBPG010000877.1:0-2016 GCA_039820865.1 Pseudomonadota bacterium | reverse complement strand
GCCGTCGGCGGCCTGATCCCGACGCTGACGAAGCCCAGCGCCGCGACCGCCGTCACCGCTGTCGCCGCCCCGAAGGCCGCGATGGTCATGAGCCCCGGCACGAGATCCGGCACCAGGTGGCGGCGGACGATGTAGGCGGGGCCGAAGCCGAGCAGCCGCGACGCCTCGATCGCGGGCGCCGCCAGTGCCACCCGCGCGCGCTGGCGGGTGTAGCGGAAGTACTCGACCCAGAGCGTCAGCGAGATGCCGACATAGAGCGCCCACCACGACCCCGGCGCGATGGCGGCCAGCATCAGCACGAGCAGCAGCCCCGGCAGCGCCAGCACCGCGTCGGCCAGGACACCGAGCGCACGGTCGGTCCAGCCCCCCGCCCAGGCCGCCAGCACGCCCAGCGCCGTGCCCGGCAGCGCGGCCGTCAGCACCGACAGGAAGGCCAGCGAGAGCGAGAGCTGCGCGCCGGAGAGGAGGCGCGCCGCCATGTCCCGCCCGAGATGATCGGTGCCCAGCGGATGATCGGCGCTCGGCCCCGCCAGCGTCTCCATCAGCGACTGGCGCGCGGGATCGGTGCCGACGAGGTCGGGCCCCGCCAGCGCCGAGACCCCCAGCGCCGCCAGCATGGCGAGCCCGATGGCCTGCGCCGGCGCGATCCGCGGCAGGGCCAGCGCGCGACCCGGCGCCCGCGGCGCCAGGTCCGTCACGTCCGCCCCCGCGGGTCGATGGCGCGGCACATCAGGTCGATGGTCAGGCTCAGCATCACGTACATGAGCCCCAGCGTCAGCGCCGTCGCCTGCACCATGACGATGTCGCGCCCGAAGATCGCGTGCACCAGCGCATGGCCGATGCCGGGCCAGGCGAAGACGCTCTCGACGATGACGACGCCCTCGATCAGGTAGGCGCCCTGCACGCCGACATAGGCGACCACCGGCAGCGCGGCGTTGCGGAGCACGTGGCGCGCCAGCGTCGCCCGCGCCGAGAGCCCCTTGGTGCGCGCGAAATGGCGCCAGTCCGCGCCCATCGCCTCGACCACGCTGTCGCGCACGACGCGGTTCGAGACGGCGGCGAGGCCGAGGCCGAGGGTGATCGAGGGCAGGACCAGGTGGCTAAAGCTGCCATGCCCCGCGACCGGCAGCAGCCGCGCCTGCACCGCGAAGACCAGGATCAGCACGATGCCGAGCGCGAAGGCCGGCACGGCGCGCAGCCCGATCGAGACGGCGAGCGAGACCCGGTCGACCCAGCCGCCCGGGTTCATGCCGGCCACGATCCCCACCGGCAGTGCCACCGCCAGCGAGACCAGCACCGCGCCCGCGGCGAGGCGCAGCGAATGGCCGAGCTGGAAGGCGACCTCCTCGATCGCCGGCGCGCCGCTGACCATCGAGCGGCCGAGATCGAAGGTGGCGAGGCTGGCCAGCCAGGCGCCGAGCTGCACGATCCAGGGTCGGTCGAGCCCCAGTTCGGCGCGCACCGCCTCGGCCGCGGCCGCGTCCATCATGTCATAGCCATAGCGCCCGGCGGCGATGCGGAAGGCGGCATCGCCCGGCAGTGCCTGCATCATCGCAAAGCTCACGATGCCGACGACCAGCGCCACCAGGCAGGCCTGCACCAGCCGCGCCGCGATCAGCCGGCCCAGCCCCGCCCAGAAAGGCGGCAGCGCGGGAGAGGGGGAGGCGGCGCCGTCGCCGCGCCCCGTCATGGTCTCGCTCATTCGGCCCAGCGGACCTGCGAGAGGCCGTAGGTCCGCTCGAGCGGATCGACCACGACGCCCTCGAGACCGGCGGCCACGGCGACGGTGTGCTGGTACCAGACGATCGGGATCATCGGCAGGCCCTCGTGGATGCCCTTCACGGCCGCGGCGATCTGCGGCGCGCGCGCGGCCGGGTCGTCGGTGGCGGCGATGATGGCCAGCGCCTCGGCGACCGCCGGCGCCTCCCAGTTCATCGCGCCCCAGTCACCGCCGCCCGGGCCGAAATCCGACAGCGCGTTGCCGACGGGATCGGCCGTAAGGCCATAGTTCCGGGC
>JBCBPG010000876.1:0-2022 GCA_039820865.1 Pseudomonadota bacterium | reverse complement strand
GGGGCGGAGCGTCGCCTCGATCGATGCCATGACCGCGGCGCTCGCCGGGCCGGGCGCCGCGGCACGGCCCGCGATCAGCGCGGCGGCCAGCGCCTCCAGCCGCTCGACCGTGTCGCCCGCCGTCCGCCAGGGGTCGTCGGCAAGCGTCGCCAGGACCGCTGGCCGGGGCCCCTCCCACGGCGTGCCGAGCCGGGCGTCGAGCGGGTCGAAGCCGAGGCCGAGATCCCCGGCCAGCGCGGCCGTCAGCGAGGCGTCGCCGCCCGCCCCCCGGTACGGCCCGATCCCCCGCGGCAGGCGCGCCAGGGCCGCCAGCAGGTCGGTCTCGAGCCGCCCCTCGGGTGCCGCGCCGAAGACATGCAGGCCGTCGCGGATCTGGCTCTCCTTCAGCTCGCAGAGATAGTCGTCGAGCCTGGCGAGCCGCGCATCGGCGTCCTCCTCGGCGTCGAGCCCGGCATCGCGGTCGAGCCCCGCCCTCTCGGTCAGCGCCAGGATCTCGCCGCGCAGATGCGTGAGCCGGCGCGGATCGACGCCGGCCGCCTCGAAATACTCGTCCACCAGCGCCTCGAGCTCGGCCAGCGGGCCATAGGTCTCGGCGCGCGTCAGCGGCGGGGTGAGGTGGTCGACGATCACGGCCTGGGCGCGCCGCTTGGCCTGCGTGCCCTCGCCCGGGTCGTTGACGATGAAGGGGTAGAGATGCGGCAGCGGGCCGAGGACCGCCTCGGGAAAGCAGTCCTCAGAGAGAGCCACCGCCTTGCCCGGCAGCCACTCGGCCGTGCCGTGCTTGCCCATGTGGACCAGCGCATGGGCGCCGAACGTCTCGCGGAGCCAGGCGTAGAAGGCGAGGTAGCCGTGCGGGGGCGGCAGGTCGGGGCTGTGGCAGGCGGTCTTGGGGTCGATGTTGTAGCCGCGCGCGGGCTGGACACCGACGACCAGGCTGCCCATCGGGTGGATCGCGAGGCGGAAGACGCCATCGGCCACGAAGGGGTCGTCCTCGGGCGGGCCCCAGCGGTCAGCGATGGCGCTGCGCACCGCCTGGGGCAGGTTGTCGAAGAAGGCGCGATAGGCCGCGAGCGGGAGCGTGACGCCGCCCGGCCGGGTCGCTCGCCCGTCGAGCGCGTTGGTCGGGCCCGCGCCGAGGCGGTGCATCAGGGCCGCGGCATCGTCCGGCGCGTCCTCGACCCCGTAGCCGGCGGCCGCCAGTGCCTCGAGCACCGCGACCGTCGAGGCCGGCGTGTCGAGCCCGACCCCGTTGGCGAGCCGGCCGTCGCGATTGGGGTAGTTGGCGAGCACCAGCGCCACCCGCCGCGCGTCCCGCGGGGTGGCGGCCAGCCGCGCCCAGCCGGCGGCGAGACGCGCGACCCAGGCCACCCGGTCGTCGACGGGGCGATAGCCGAGCAGCGGCACCTGCGTCGCCGCGTCGTGACGGATCTCGCCCTTGAAGCTGACCGCCCGCGTGCCGAGCCGGCCGTCGACCTCGGGCAGGGCGACGTTCATCGCGATGTCGCGGGCCGCGAGCCCCGCCATGCCCTCGGCCCAGCCCGCCTGGTCGCCGCCCGAGAAGATCACCTGCAGCACCGGCACCCCTGCCCGGTCGAGCACCGTGCCTGCGCCGGAGGCGCCCGCGGCGCCGCAGGCGCCTCCGACGGCCTTGCCGTCTGCGGCGCAAGACGCGGCCGCGGTTTCGGGGTTGGGGGTCGCGACGGCGAAGGCGGTCGCGTTCAGCACCACGGCGGGCGGGTCGGCGGCGAACAGGGTCTCGAGCGTTGCGGCGGAGACCGGGTCCTTCAGCGAGGCGACGAAGACCGGCAGGACGGCGAGCCCCTCGGCTTCGAGCGCCGCGACCAGCGCGTCGACGGGGGCGAGGCCGGCGCCCTGGAGGAGCGCGCGGTAGAAGACGAGGGCCGCGACCGGGCGGCCCTGTGCCCAGCCGGGGGGCGGCGCGGCGGCGGTCACCGTGCCGGCGGGCACCGTTGCGGCGGGCGCCGACGCCGAGACCATGCCCCGCGCGTAGACGCCGGCGCG
>JBCBPG010000875.1:0-2024 GCA_039820865.1 Pseudomonadota bacterium | reverse complement strand
TTGTTGACCGTCCTGGCCCCGGCCTTCTGGCAGATCTCGAGCACGATGCGCTGCGCATCCTCGGCCGTCTCGGCCCAGTGGACCTGGCCGCCGCTCTCCTCGACCCTGGCCTCGTAGGCCTCGAGATAGGTCGCCAGGTTCGCCAGCACGTGGTTCTTCAGGTCGCGCGCCGCGTCGCGCAGGTCGTCGAACTCGGGCAGGGCGGCGCGGGCGGCGGCGCGCTTGGCGACGAAGCTGCTGCCCGACCCCCCCATCGCCGCCTGGATGTTGGCATTGGCCAGCGCCTCGCGCGCATTGTCCTTGAAACGCCGGGTCTTGGGCTCGTGCAGGGTCATCGCGTCACTCCCCGATCGCCTTGGTGTCGGTCTGGCCGGCGAGGATCTCGACGACATGGCGGGCCGTCACCGGCTTGCCCTCGCGCGAGAGCTTGCCGGCCATGTTCATCAGGCACCCCAGATCGCCCGCCAGCACCATCTCGGCGCCCGTCGCGGCGATGTCGGCGCCCTTGTTGCCCACCATCTTGTTCGAGATGTCGGGGTACTTCACGCAGAACGTCCCGCCGAAGCCGCAGCAGACCTCGGGCTCGCGCATCTCGACCAGCTCCAGCCCCTCGACGGCGCCGAGGAGGCGCCGGGGCTGCTCCTTGACGCCGAGCGATCGGAGCCCCGAGCAGCTGTCGTGATAGGTCGCGCGCCCGGGCCAGGCGGCGCCGGTCGTCTCGACCCCCATCACGTCGGTCAGGAAGCTGGTGATCTCGTGCGTGCGCGCCGCCAGCGCCTCGGCCCGCGGGCCCCAGGCTGCGTCGCCCGCGAACAGCGCCGGGTAGTCCTTGACCACCGTGCCCGCGCAGCTGCCCGAGGGCACGACGACATGGTCAAAGCCCTCCAGCGCCTCGATCATCACGCGGGCCAGCCGCTTTGCGCCGTCACGGTCGCCACTGTTGTAGTTGGGCTGTCCGCAGCAGCTCTGCCGCGGCACGACGACCCGGCAGCCGGCGCGCTCGAGCAGCGCCACCGCCGCATGGCCGATCGAGGGGCGCATCGCGTCCACCAGGCAGGTGACCATCAGCGCCACGACGGGGCTCTCGGCGGCCGGTGCAGTCGACGTCTCGGTCATCTCGGTCCTCGCGCTGTCCGCCTGCGGCATACCAAGCCGGCACCGACCGTCACAAGGGAAGCCCTGCCGCAGGGCTCGACCACGTCGCGCGAGTCGCGCCCGATCCCTTGGCCATCGCGATGTTGTCCAACTGTGTTCGAAATCGGATGCAATGTATTCGATTGAGGCACGGCAGTGCTATCCAGAACACAAAGAACCCTTCAAGGTTGTCGCTCGATCAACTATAGAGTTTAAAATCTTGTTTACTCTGAATTTCCCGTCGACATTGAGTGGGCGCTGCGGCATCTCTCACTGCAAGTAAGGGTAACGAAGCGGTGACCGGGCGGTTCTGGCGCTGCAGCGACTTGTAGGGGACCCATGATGAAGATGCTTCTGCCGCTTGCTGCGGCGGCCACGCTGCTCGCTGTGCCGGCCGCAGCGCTCACGCTTCCGGCGGAGACCGAGTTCCTGCCCGGTCCCGACGCCAGCGCGTTCGCGGGCCTCGACTTCGACGCGACCTCCGGCCCCGGTGGCACGGACGCCCGTCCGACCGCCGAGTTCGACCAGTTCGACGCGACGCTCGGCACGCTGACGTCGGTCGAGATCACGCTCGAGGGCTTCATCCAGGGCCAGGTGTTCGGCCAGTCAACCAATATGAGCGCAGCCAGCGTTACCGCGTTCGCCAGGGCGACCCTGGCGCTCGAGCTCGACACCGGCACCGATCTCGCCACCGTGCTTCCGGAGATCGAGCAGACCTTCGCGCTGGCCGCGTCGGACGGCACCACGGCCGTGACCGAGACGTCGTCCACGCTGGTCTCGTCGGCGCAGACCACCGTCACGATCACCGACCCGGGCCTGCTGGCGGCGTTCATCGGCACCGGCACGATCGACCTGTTCCTGACGGGTGACGGCCAGGCCGGCTTCTTCGG
>JBCBPG010000874.1:0-2028 GCA_039820865.1 Pseudomonadota bacterium | reverse complement strand
CCTCTACACCACCGGGCGCCTGACCTCGGAGATGGTGATCAAGACCGCGCTCATGGGCATCCCCGCGCTCGCCTCGCGCTCGGGCTTCACCGCCTGGGGGGTCGACCTCGCCCGGCAGGTGGGGCTCACGCTGATCGGCCGGATGCGCGGCGAACGCTTCGTCTGCCTCTCCGGCAGCGACCGCCTGGTCTTCGATGCCGAGCGGCGTGGCGAGGAGGAAGACCCCAGGCACCGCCGCAAGGGCGCCCATGGCTGACCCCCTCGCCGTTCTCCTGCCTTCGTCGCCCGACCCCCGCCACCTCGCGGCGCTGGCGGCGGCGCGCGACCTCATCACATGTCGCGCGACCGAGGGGCGGCACCACGTGGCGGCGACGCTGCTGACCGCGACGGGGGCGTATACGGCCGTGAACACCGACAGCGTGCTGGGGCGGGCGGCGATCTGTGCCGAGGGGATCGCGGTCGGCATGGCCTGCGCGGCCGAGGCGGGGGCCGAGATCGTCTTCGCCGTCGCCGTGAACCGCCGGCTCGAGATCATACCGCCCTGCGGCATCTGCCGCGAGCTGCTGCTGGACTATGGGCCCGGGGCGCGCATCGGGCTCGCCGACCCGTCCGGCAATGTCGACATGATGACCGTTGCCCTCGCCGAACTGATGCCGCACGCCTACAAGGCGGGCAGGCGCGGCGTCTGAGATCCGCGCGAGCGGGCCCGGGGAGAGCCATGACCGAGCGCATCGCAGGGGTGATCCTGGCCGGCGGGCTGGCGCGGCGCATGGGCGGCGGCGACAAGGCGCTGCTGGCACTGGCGGGGCGCCCGCTGCTTGCCCACGTCATCGACCGCCTCGCGCCCCAGGTCGAGCGCCTGGCGCTCAATGCCAATGGCGATCCGGCCCGCTTCGACGCCTTCGCGCTGCCGGTGCTGGCCGACACGGTCGAGGGGTTCGCGGGGCCGCTGGCCGGCATCCTCGCCGCCATGCGCTGGGCCGCGCCGCAGGGCATCACCCATGTGGCGAGCGCCGCGGCCGACACGCCCTTCTTCCCGCGCGACGTGGTCGCCCGCCTCGCCGCCGTGCGCGAGCCGGGCCAGGCCATCGCCATCGCCGCGACCGAGGACCCCGTGCGCGGGCTTTCGGAGCATCCGACCTTCGGCCTCTGGCCCGTCGACCTCGCCGACGACCTGGAGGCGGCGCTCCGTGCCGACATGCGCAAGGTGATCGTCTGGGCCTCGCGCCACGGCGTCGCCCGTGCGGTGATCGAGGACGCGGGCCGCATGCCCTTCTTCAACGTCAACACGCCCGACGACCTGGCCGAGGCCGAGCGCCTGGCCGGCGCGCATGCGCAGACCGCGGGGGCCGAGCGATGATCGTCTACGGCGTCGTCGGCTGGAAGAACGCGGGCAAGACCACGCTGGTCGAGCGGCTGGTGGCCGAGATCGCGGGCCGCGGCTACAGCGTCTCGACGCTGAAGCACACCCATCATGGCGTCGATGTCGACCGTCCGGGCAAGGACAGCCACCGCCACCGCGCGGCCGGGGCGCGGCAGGTGATCCTCGCCTCCTCGGCGCGCTGGGCGCTGATGACCGAGCTGCGGGGCGCGCCCGAGCCGCCGCTGGAGGACCTGGTCGCCCGGCTCGATCCCGTCGATCTCGTGATCGTCGAGGGCTACAAGCGCGACCGCCACCCCAAGATCGAGGCCTGGCGCGCCGAGACCGGCCAGCCGCTGATCGCCCGCGACGACCCGACCGTGCGCGCGATCGCCAGCAAGGACACCCTGCCCGACGGCCCGGGCGCCGCGGCCGCGCTGCCGGTGATCGACCTCGATGACATCGCCGCGATCGCCGACTTCCTGCTGGCCGATGCCGGCCTCGCCCCCCGCGTCGAGCGCCCCGGGGCGGCCGAGTGAGCGGCGACAGGGGGCCCGCGCCGGGGGGGGGCGCGCCGGGTGGGCCCGCGCCGGCCGGGCGCGCGCGTCCGCGCGACGACTGTTTCGCCGGCCCCCCCTCGCTGCCCCCCGGCGTGCACTGGACCCCGG
>JBCBPG010000873.1:0-2039 GCA_039820865.1 Pseudomonadota bacterium | reverse complement strand
TCAGCATAGCTCACGAAAGTGAGCGGCGTGTCGGGGGTCTTCGTCGCGAGGACGAGTGTGCGGCCGTCGGGACTCACGGAGACGCCCATTGGCCTTGTTCCCACCTCGACCGAGCCGATCACCCGCGGCGCCGCAAGATCGCTGACGTCGACCGCGCGCAGCGTCGTGCCGGCCTCGAGGTCGCCGATCATGGTGTCGCCCGGCTCGCGCTGGATGTGCGTCTCGGCGACGAAGATCGTGTTGCCGTCGGGAGACGCGGCGATCGAGTAGACCGGGTTGATCACGGAGTTGGACACCTCGATCCGCGCCGTCGGCTGGTTGCCCGCGAGCGGCAGGGCGATCAGCGCGAGCTCGTCCGGGCCCCGCGGCGGGCCGAGATCGCCGTCGATATAGGCATAGGCGCGCATGTCCCCGTCCGAGATCGCAGCGATGTAGCGGCCGGTGAAGTCCGGGGGCACCTGCGCCGGCGCGGCAATGGCCTGGACGAGAAGGGCAGCGACGAGCGTGACGCGGGCGGTCGGGCTCATGGGGATCCTCGCGGGAAGGGTGCGGACGCGGCAGATATTGCGGCGACGTTCCCCCCGTGCAATGCGATCCAGTGATATGTTGAATAACTCAGAGTTATCAAAATGCCCGACCTCCTCGACCACGCCGCTGCCGTCGCCCTCTCGGAGGAACGCCATTTCGGCCGCGCGGCCCGGCGGCTCGGGATCTCCCAGCCGGCCCTCACTGCCCGGCTGCGGCGGCTGGAGGCGGCCATCGGCGCGCGGCTGTTCGAGCGGAGCCGGAGCGGGGTGCGCGCGACCGCCGCCGGGATCGCGTTCGTCGAGGGGGCGCGCCGCACGCTCGACGCGGCCGAGGCCTCGGTCGAGGCGGCGCGCGCGGCGCAGGACGGCTTTGGCGAGATGCTGCGGATCGGCTTCACGCAGATCGCGGCACACCAAGTCATGGCACCGGCGCTCGCTCGGTTCCGACAGGCAAGCCCCGAGGCGCGGCTCAGTCTTTCCGAGGGCACGAGCGCCTCGCTGGAGCGCGATCTGGAGGAGGGGCTCATCGACGTCGCCTTCCTGCATCCACCGCTGCACACCTCGGGGCTGACCAGCCGCGATCTCCACAGCGAACCGCTCGAGAGCCGGCTGCTGCATCCCGAGGGCCGGAGCCGCCCGCCAGTCGGCGTGCCGCGCCACAAGGCGCCGGTCCTCATGGGGGAACTCGACCGCCTCGTCAGCCGCATGGCACTCGACACCACGCCCGCACCTCCCGCTGAGGCCGACACCCTTGTCGGGTCGCTCGTCCTTTCTGCGGCCGGCTACGGCCGGGCAATCGTGGTCCCGGGGTTCCCGGGCTTCGGCTTCGAGGCGCAGGAGGCGCCGCAGGACACGGGTCTGAGGCTCGCTACTGCGATCGCGTGGCGACGGCTCGACAGACGACCTATCGTGACGTCGCTGCTTGCAGCCTGCGGCAGGCCCGATGACCCCGAGCGCCCTTAATCTGTGCGGACGATCGAGTGGGATCCGTGGGGCGTCGGGATCAACGGGCGCAGCGCTGGCCCGTCACCAACAGTAGCTTCCGAGTGCTGCAGTCGCGAAGTCGGCGCGGCACACCAAGGACGGTTCTGGGCCGAGTTTCAGTTGCCGGGATGCCCTTTGGTTTGTTCTGACGTGGAAGTGTCTCGTGTTCCGATAGGCAGGGCGCGGCCGAAAGAGCGAAGTTCGACGTCCCTGCGCTCATGAGGGGGAGGCGGGTCTGTAGGCCGGGCCACGCGGGCGATCCAGCGCGCGTTGGCCCTCAGGCTGCGAGGGCCTGCTCCGCAAAACAGGCGCGCAGATGGTTCGCTGCGGCGAGAGCGGCCTCGGGCAGGTGCTCGGCGGTGACCAGCGCGAGCTCATAGGTGCTCAGCCGCGGTAACTCTGCGTCTGCGGCAACCTCGACGATGCAGCCGCCAAGGGCGCTGCGTGGGATGGGCGCGACAGCCAGATCAGCCTGGACGGCCGCCTTCTGTCCGCTCAAGTGACCGGACTCGAGTGCGATGCGGTATC
>JBCBPG010000872.1:0-2041 GCA_039820865.1 Pseudomonadota bacterium | reverse complement strand
GTCCCACTCGTGCCCGGTGGTGCTGACACCGGTGACCGGGTCGGTCTCGTTCCTGTCGGCCATCAGTCGGCCCTCCCCTCGGTGTCAGTATCGGTGCTGTCGGTCGTCTTGGCCTTGTCGCCGCGGAACGGGATGTCCGCGATGTCGCGGTGCAGCGCCCGGCTGCCCGGGCGCAGGGTGAAGGCGACGACGCCGAGGAAGAACACCATCATCGCGATCAGGAACCAGCTGTCGGCGAAGTGGCGCAGCGTGTCGTAGGTATCGAGATCGGTCTCCATCGGGCTCACCTGCTCTCGTCACGTTCGAAGGTGGAGAAGTCGACCATGGTGCCCAGCACCTGCAGATAGGCGATCATGGCGTCGAGTTCGCTGATCCCGCGCTGGCCGTCGAAGTTGCGGGCCTGGGCGCCGGGATAGCGTTCCTGCAGCCCGTCATGGTCGGCGTCGGGGTCGGCCTGGGCGCGCAGGTCGCGGGCGCCCTGTTGCACCATCTCGTCGGTATAGGGCACGCCGACCAGCCGCTCGGTCGCCAGCCGCGCGGTCACGTTGTCGATGTCCAGCGGCGTGTCGATCATCCAGGGATAGGCCGGCATGATGCTCTCGGGCACCAGCGCGCGCGGGTCGTACATGTGATCGACATGCCAGGCGTCCGAGTAGCGCCCGCCGACGCGCGCGAGGTCGGGCCCCGTGCGCTTCGATCCCCACTGGAACGGGTGGTCGTACATGCTCTCGGCGGCGAGGCTGTAATGGCCGTAGCGCTCGACCTCGTCGCGGATCGGGCGGATCATCTGGGAGTGGCAGACATAGCAGCCCTCGCGGAGGTAGATGTCGCGCCCGGCAAGCTCGAGCGGCGTGTAGGGGCGCACGCCCTCCACCTTCTCGATCGTGTTCTCCAGGTAGAAGAGCGGCGCGATCTCGACCATGCCGCCGACCGTGACGACGGCGAAGGAGAGGCCGAGGAGCAGCGTCGCGTGACGCTCGACCTTGGGGTGGTGGCGGAAGATCCAGGACGGACGGCGCTGCTTGGCGGCCGGCGCCTGTGCCTTGGCCGGATTCTGGGCCGGGTTCTGGGCCGGGTTCTTGCTGGGGGTCTCGGTCACGACAGGGCCTCCTCGGAGGTGGGGCGTTCGCATGCGCGCTGGACGGCGATCACGGGGCGGCGGACCGCGAAGCCGAGCAGGAGGCCCGGCTGGCAGACCGCCGCGCGCGGGGGCAGGGGCGCGCCCTTGCAGAAGGCGCGGCAGAGGCGGGGGCCGTCGCCCGGGGCCAGCACCGCCTGGAGGGTGCCGGCGGGTGTGTGGCCACGGCCGGGGCTGGGGATCACCTGGCGGAGCATGGGTGTCACTCCGCCGGCTGGGCCGCGGGGGCGGGCGCGGCCTCGGCGGCGCGCACCCGGCCCTTGGCCGTCATGTAGAGGTTCCAGCACATCAGCACCGCGCCCGCCACGTAGAGCACGCCGCCGAGGCCGCGGATCACGTAGTAGGGATGCAGCACCGCGACCGTGTCGGCGAAGCTGTTCACCAGGAAGCCGAACTGGTCGACCTCGCGCCACATCAGGCCCTGGGTGATCCCGCTCACCCACATCGAGGCCGCGTAGAACACGATGCCGATGGTCGCGAGCCAGAAGTGCCAGGAGACCAGCGTCAGCGAGTAGAGCCGCTGCGCGCCCCAGAGCCGGGGCACCAGGTAGTAGAGCGCGCCGAAGGTGATCATGCCGTTCCAGCCGAGCGCGCCGGAATGCACGTGCCCGATCGTCCAGTCGGTGTAGTGGCTGAGCGCGTTGACTTCCTTGATCGACATGAGCGGGCCCTCGAAGGTCGCCATGCCGTAGAAGGCCACCGAGACCACCAGCATGCGCAGCACCGGGTCGGTGCGCAGCTTGTCCCAGGCGCCGGCGCAGGTCATCAGCCCGTTGATCATGCCGCCCCAGGACGGCATCCACAGCATGATCGAGAACACCATGCCCAGCGTCTGTGCCCAGTCGGGCAGCGCCGTGTAGTGCAGGTGGTGCGGCCCCGCCCAGATGTACAGGAAGATCAGCG
>JBCBPG010000871.1:0-2055 GCA_039820865.1 Pseudomonadota bacterium | reverse complement strand
GCGTGGCGAGGCCGAAGCGCTCGGCCTGCTCGATCACCATGATCGTCGCCTCGGGCACGTCGACGCCGACCTCGATGACGGTCGTGGCGACCAGCACCGGCGCCCGGCCCGACTGGAAGGCGGCCATGGCGGCGTCCTTGGCCTCGGGCGCCATCTGGCCGTGGATCAGCGCGACGCGGTCGGGGCCGAGTGCTGCGACCAGGTAGGCGGCGCGCGCCTCGGCGGCGACGGCGTCGCTGTCGGCGCGCTCCTCGACCATCGGGCAGACCCAGTAGGCGCGGCGCCCCTCGGCGATGGCCGCGCCGAGGCGGGCGATCACGGCGTCGAGCCGATCCGCCGGCATGGTGCGCGTGTCGACCGGCTGGCGTCCGGGCGGCTTCTCGTCGAGGACCGAGACGTCGAGATCGCCGTACCCCGCCAGCGCCAGCGTGCGCGGGATGGGCGTGGCGGTCATGACCAGCAGGTCGCAGCCGGCGGGCGCCTTGGCGGCCAGCTCCATGCGCTGGCGGACGCCGAAGCGGTGCTGTTCGTCGACAACCGCCAGCCGGAGGTCACCGAAGGCCACATCGGCCGAGAACAGCGCATGGGTCCCGATGATCAGACCCGCCTCTCCACCGGCGATGGCCGCGAGACGCGCGCGCCGCTCGACCCCCTTGTGCCGGCCTGTCAGCAGCGTGAGCCGGGTGCCCGCGGCCTCGGCGATGCGCGCCAGTCCCTCAGCATGCTGGCGCGCCAGGATCTCGGTCGGTGCCATCAGGGCGCCCTGCCCGCCCGCGGCGACCGCCGTCATCAGCGCCATCGCCGCGACCCAGGTCTTGCCCGCGCCCACGTCGCCCTGCAGGAGGCGGAGCATGCGCTCCTCGGAGCCCATGTCGGCGCGGATCTCGGCCAGCGCCCGCGCCTGCGCGCCAGTCGGCGCATAGCCGAAGGCGGCCGCCGCCCGCCCGGCCTGGTCGCCCGCCGCCACCGTAGACCGGCCACGCGCCCGGCGCATGTGCTGGCGGCCGAGCGCGAGGGCCAGCTGGTGCGACAGGAGCTCGTCATAGGCCAGCCGCCGGCGCGCCGGCGAGGCGGCGAGGACCTCCGCGGGCGAGGGCGCCTCCGGCCCGTCAGCCGGGGCTGCCGGCGCCTCCGGCGCATCCCGGGCGTCACCCCCACCATGCGCCGCAGGCAACGCCGGAGGCGCTCTGCCGACCGTCGCCGGGGCATGCAACTCGGCAAGCGCCGGGGCCCAGGCCGGCCAGCCCTCGCGCCGGGCGAGGGCCGCGTCATGCCAGTCGGGCAGGTCTGACAGGCCCTCCAGCGCGGTCTGCACCATGCGCGCGAGCGTGCGCTGGGTGAGGCCCTCGGTCAGCGGGTAGACCGGCTCGAAGGCCGGCATCTCCTGCGTCGCCGGGTCGCCCAGTACCTCCGGGTGCAGCATCTGCCAGCGGTCGTTGAAGCGGTCGAGCTTGCCCGAGACGCGGCGCAGCCCGCTTTCGGGCAGGAGATCGGCGATGAACTGCGGGCTGCCGCGGAAGAAGACGAGGTCCAGCACGGTGCCGCCCCCCTGGGCCTGCACGCGATAGGGTGCGCCGCGGCGGCGTGGCGGCACATGGCCGATCACGCCGACATCGATGGTGACGCTCTCGCCCGGCAGGCGGCCTTCCAGCGTGTCGGTCGGGCGGCGGTCGGCGACCTGGCTCGGCAGGTGGAAGACGAGATCGCGCCGCGTCTCGATGCCGAGGCGCTTCAGCGTCTTCGCCGCCGCCGGGCCGATGCCGCGCAGGGTCTCGACGCCGGCGAACAGGGGAAAGAGGATCTCGGGGCGGCCCATGAAGGGGTGTAGAGCGGGCCGGAGGCGCGGCGTCAACGGGGTGGGGCTTGGCCGGCGGGGGCATCGGGTTCGCCTCGGCGGCGGCCGCCTCTCCACGGGTCCTCTCCCCCGGCCCTCTCCCCCGGCCCCTCTCCCGAGGGGAGAGGGGGGCGGCCGTGGCGGGGGCGGTGCGAGGCGGGAGGAGTCGCGCTGCTTGACCTGTGCCTCGCCAGCCGGCCGTCGCTCAGCGCGGTGCGTCG
>JBCBPG010000870.1:0-2058 GCA_039820865.1 Pseudomonadota bacterium | reverse complement strand
TACCGGACCTACATGCTGCCGCTCGAGAAGTACGGCATCAAGATCCATCACGATGACGTCGCCGAGGCGTGGAAGCGCATCACCGAGAAGATGTATGTCCACAAGGTGGCGCAGTTCTTCGCCGTCGGCTGGCCGGTGAACTTCTGGCGGATCGAGGCGCAGAACGAGCGTGACTTCGAGTGGTTCGAGAGCAAGTACCCCGGCTGGTACGCCGAGTTCGGCGAGTTCTGGAAGTGGTACGCCAAGCTCTCGAAGAAGGGTTCGAAGGTCATCACCTTCAACGAGGACGTGGGCTACGTGTACCCGCATCGTTGCTGGTCGTGCCTGGTGCCCTGCCTCATCCGCGAGGACATGGTGGTCGAGGAGATCGACGGGCAGCTGCACACCTTCGCCCACGAGATCGATGCCTGGACGGCCAAGACCGCGTTCTCGGGCGAGTACGAGGGCCGGCCGACGCCCGCCATGGGCCGCTTCTCGGGCAAGCGCGAGTGGGAGACCTGCTACGACGGCTGGGATCTCGCGGACGCGATCGCCGATCTCAACTTCGTCCGCTCGGACGGCAAGACGCTGATCCCGCAGCCGCATCTGCGCTTCGACGACAAGGAGATGTGGACGCTCGACGACGTGCGCGGCCACACGCTCCGCTCGCCGCTCAAGATGCTGCGCGAGATGACGCCGGAACAGCGCGAGGCGCATGTCGCCGAGTACCGCGCCGGCTTCACGATCAACCCCTGCCACTGATCCACGGCCCTTTGCGGGGGCGGCTCCGGCCGCCCCCCTTCCCCGGGACCACGCGAGGAGAGCGTCATGGGCGAAACCTTCACCGTCACGCTGCAACCGGTCGGCGTCGAGTTCGAGGTCGAGGAGGGCGAGACCGTTCTGGATGCGGCCTTCCGTCAGGGCATCGCGCTGCCGCATGGCTGCAAGGAAGGCCAGTGTTCGGCCTGCAAGTGTCACCTTGCGGATGGCGAGGTCGAGTTGCTGAAGTACTCCACCTTCGCACTCAACGACAGCGAGCGCGAACAGGGCGAAATCCTGCTCTGCCGGACGCTCGCCTACAGCGACATGGAAGTCGAACTGCTGAATTATGACGAGGAGCTGCTCTCCAAGTCGATCGCGGTCAAGGACTACAGCGGCCGCATCACCGGGATCGAGCGCCTGACCCACGATATCCGTCGCGTCGAGGTCGAGCTTTCGGCACCCATGAAATTCTGGGCCGGACAGTATGCCGACATCACCGTCGAGACGAAGGAAGGGGAGAAGATTACGCGTTCGTTTTCCATGGCAAATACGCCGGAGCAAGGCGAAAAACTGCAGTTCATCATCAAGAAATACCCCGAAGGACGATTCTCCGGCGAGCTCGACGGAGGGGGCATCGACGTCGGTGCCGCCGTCAGCGTCCGTGGACCCTTCGGCACCTGCTTCCGGCGGGAAGACCGAGAAGGACCGATGATCCTGGTGGCCGCGGGCTCGGGCATGTCGCCGATCTGGTCGATCCTGCATGACCATCTCGCCAGCGGCGAGAGACGGCCGGTGCACTTCTTCTACGGCGCGCGCACCCAGGCCGATCTGTTCTATCTGGACCGTGTCCGCGAGATCACCGCCGGCAATGGCGACGTGCGCTTCATCCCTGCCCTCAGCCATGCCGATGACGACGCCACCTGGAAGGGCGCCCGCGGCTTCGTCCACGAGGTGGTGAAGTCCGAGTTGAACGCGCTCGGCATCGGCGGCGAGGGCGACGTCTATGCCTGCGGCCCGCCGCCGATGATCGACGCGCTGTCGCCGGTTCTCTTCATGCAGGACTTCGACCCCGACCGGATCTTCTTTGACCGTTTCACGCCGTCTTCCGGTTCATCGGCCCACTGACATCAGGGCCGATCGCTAGCCGGCCGAACCCCGGTCAACGCAAGGGAGGACTACCATGCCAGCCATTTCGAGCTCGGTGGGCTCGGGCTAGGCAGGCGCCGACTTCTTCGAGGACAGCGACAGCCGCAAGTACAGCTACTTCGAGCACCGCGGGCGCCGCGCGACCCACAACGAGGACGTCACCGTCGACGT
>JBCBPG010000869.1:0-2063 GCA_039820865.1 Pseudomonadota bacterium | reverse complement strand
GCCGCACGCGCGCGATCCGGCGCTCGATCCTCGATGCGGGCCAGGACGTCGACGCGCCGGACTTCGGCCGCGTCGCCGCGCGGCGCACGGGCGACTAGGGCCCGAGGAAGCGAACGAGGGAGAGAGCCATGGTCAAACCCTTCCCCCATGTCGACGCCGCACC
Organism: Pseudomonadota bacterium; assembly: GCA_039820865.1. Lineage (GTDB taxonomy): Bacteria > Pseudomonadota > Alphaproteobacteria > Rhodobacterales > Rhodobacteraceae > Thermohalobaculum. The sequence goes on along the minus strand of JBCBPG010000869.1, from coordinate 1,900 downwards.
CAAGCGGCCGGGCCCTGCGCCCCGCCCCGGCAGCGGCCCCGCCGCCGGACAGGCCCCCGGACAGGCCCCCGGGCAGGCCGGCGTGATGGTGCGCAACCTCTTCCCAACGCCCATCGCCCTCCTCCAGCTGCCGGATGCCGAGCGGATCAACGACGCCCTCGAGGCCGCGGTGCTCGAGCGCGAGCGCGCCGTCGGCTCGGTCCAGCACTCCAATCTCGGCGGCTGGCAGAGCCCGACCGACTTCCCCAGGTGGAGCGGCGATGCCGGGCGCGTGGTGCTTGAGACCGCGACCAAGCTCGCCGACCAGCTCACCGCCGACCGCCAGGGCCGCCCGATCAAGGTCAAGTGGCGGATGAACGCTTGGGCCAACGTCAACCGCAGCGGCCATGGCAACGAGTTCCACACCCATCCCGGCGCCTACTGGTCCGCGAGCTATTACGTGCGTGACGGCGGCTGCGCCGCGGACCCCGCGCTCGGCGGCGCCTTCGAGATCGCCGATCCCCGGGGCATCGGCCCCGCGATGCTGGCGCCCGAGCTCGCCTTCGCCACCAAGGGCGGCGTCTCGGTCGGGATGGCCGAGAGCGTGCGCCCCGTGCCCGGCCTCCTGGTGATGTTCCCCTCCTGGCTCAGCCACGCCGTCGGCACCTATCGCGGCGACCAGGTCCGGATCTCGATCGCGATGAACCTCACCCCCGTCGACGCCGGCTGAACCCTCGCCCGCCCCGGGCGCGGAGGACGGGACGGGTCAAGGATCGCGGCACGCGACGGGCGAAGCCCGCCCGTCCTTGACGCGTCCCGGCCTTCGCCCAAGCTCGACCCCGTCCCCTTTGAGCCTTCAAAGGGGACTGCCCAGCGGCGAGCGTCCCCTTCACATCCCCGGCGGTGCGTTCCACGCACCCTGCGACGCCGTGCGGACCGGTCCGGCCGGGAGACCCCGCAGGCAGCATCGCGGCGACCAGCCGCGATTCCGCCTGGCTCAGCGGGTCGTCAGGCGCGGGGCGTCGCCGATCGGGATCGGGCCGACGCGCGCTGCGCCGCCCGAGAACGTCAGCGTGACGCTCAGGTCGTCGCCCGAGGAGAAGACCGTGATCAGCGAGACCGTGCGGCGCACCGCGTCGGCAATCCCCGACGACAGCGTCCCCGAGGCCACCAGCCCGTCGATCAGCCGCCGCCAGTCCCTGGCCTCGATGTCGAGCGCGCCCTCGGCGCGGCCCTCGTCATCGGCATCCAGCCGTCCGTCCACCGAGAAGGCGATGCCGGCATAGTCGAGGCGGGCCTCGCGGATCACCACCGTCAGCGCGCCGATCTCGCCGTCCTCGACGAGGTCGCGGTCGAGCGGGCGGTCCGTGACGACCCGCGCCCGTCCCCGCAGCGTCCCGCGCACCGCCGTGCCGCCTGCCGCCACCCGGGGTTCCAGCGCACGGCCAAGCCGGCCCGGCAGCAGGATGCCCGCGGCGTCGATCGCCACCTCGTAGGTGTTCTCGGGCGCGCCCTCGGTCCGTCGCTCGATGGCCAGGTCCAGCCGCTCGGCCCCCGTGCGCCAGCCCGACTGGGCCTCCAGCATGACCGACCGCCCCTCCAGCGACAGGGTGCGCAGCGCCAGCGACAGCGCCGGCACGACCGCCGCCACGCCGCCCAGCCGCTCGGCGGTCACGCCGACGCGCTGGCCCGGCACGGCGAAGTTCTGCTCGGGCGCCATGGTCAGCGTCACATGCGTCGGGTCCCAGGCGGCGCTGTCGAGGTGCAGGTACGGCGCGCTCCAGGCCCAGCCGGCGGCGGGATCGGCCAGCGCCGGCCCGGTGATCCGGCGCTCGAAGCGGGTCGGAAACCCCTTGGTCTCGATCGAGGCGGTCTCGGCCTGCCAGCCCTCGCCTGCCCGCGCCTCGAGCCAGGCCGCAAG
>JBCBPG010000868.1:0-2065 GCA_039820865.1 Pseudomonadota bacterium | reverse complement strand
GCGAGAGGGCCATGCCGAAGGGACCCGTCTCGATGCCCACGCGGTTGAGCTCGGCGGGCCTGCCCGCGAGCCCGGCCTCGAGGTCGAAGACCGAGACGTCGCTGAAGCCGCCATTGCCCGTGAAGACCACCCCGCCCCCCAACGGCGAGACGACCAGCCCCGTGGGGTTCGGATAGCGCCCGAAGCTCGGATGCGGGGCGTCGTGGCGGCTTGGCCCCTCGGCCGGGTGGTCGGGGTTCTCGGGCAGGGGGATGGCCCCCACCGCCGCGCGCGTCTGCGTGTCGATGAACGTGATCTCGTCGCCGCCGTCCTCGCTCTCCGCCGCCTCGCCGCAGTTGACCAGGAGGTGGCCGCCGTCCGGCGTCAGCGCGGGGCCCACCGGCCCGGTCCGCCCGGTCGGGATGAAGGCCTCCACGGCGCCCAGCGTGCCGTCATGGGCCCGGTCCAGCGCCCTGCCGAGGTCCAGCACCGTCACCAGCCCCGGATGGCCGTGCTGGTAGGCCGCCGCCGCCGCCGGGGTCGCGCGCCCCGAGTGGTTGACCACATAGGCGAGGCCGCGCCCGGGATCGACGGCGACCGCCACCGGCTGCCCGCTGGCCGGCGCATCGGGCCTGCCGTCGCCATCCGTGTCGACGTCGGGCGTGACCCGCGGGCGCGAGATCACGGCGGCGTCGGTGCCGTCGTTCTCCACCACCAGCGCCGCGTCCAGGTCCACGACGGCGACGGTGTTGTCCCAGCGTCCGCTGACGACCAGATGCTTGGGTGTCGACATTGCAGCCTTCCGTCGTCCTGGTTTCTCGATCCCGGCGGGCCCCGTCAGCGGCCTCCCCGGCCAGCCCCGGGGCGCCGCCGGCCATGCAGCCCCGGTTTCGAGGACCGCCCTGGCCGCGACCTCTCCGGGCCGGCGAGCATCCACCTGTCCTAGTCGATCGGCAAGGGATTGCCGAGCGCGGCGATGCCGGGCCGGCTGCGCCGACATCGGCCCGCAGGTCCGCCAGCCCGGGGGTCGCGCCCTGCCACCCCGGCGACGACGGCCTCAAGGCACATTCGATGGGAACGGCCGCGCCAAGTACGCATTAACTAAGTAGCTCGCCGTAGCAGCGCGTGGCGTTCTGAAGTCGCCTGAGGACTCCAGTCAATTGGAACCTTCGGGTGTTTCCGTAAGCGTCACAGTGAAGCCGAAAAAATCACTCCGTGTCCGTACAGGGACGGGGAGCCATCCACCAATTTTCCGATCGCCAACAATAACGTCCAGATGTCATGTGGCGAAGGAGAGGTCATGCCTGCTGTATCAGCCGAAACAGATCATCTGATGAAAAATACCGGAAACGCTGCCACCATCGTTTCCTTTGACGAAAAACTGCTGCTGTCCGACTTCGGCGAGCAGGAGGACGAGATCGCCGCGGCGCTGATCACGGGTGATAGAGTGCTGGTCGAGCAGGCGATCGACGACGGCATCGACGCGGTCAGCGAGGAAGCCGGCGAGACGCCCGCGCCGGCATCCGGGGTGGCCGCCCAGGCGGGCCCGGCAGGCGAGCGCCTCGCCGCCCCCGCGCTCTCGGCCGACGCGGCCGCGGTCGAGGGGGGCGGCGCGGCGACCGGCCAGGGCAACGACCGGATCCTCGGCGTCGACATCGCCGTCGACGCCCTCGCCCGCGCGGTCGGCATCGCCAGCCGGCAGGCGGTCGAGACGCTGGCGGGCGATGATCTCGTCGCCGGCGCTGCGCTCGCTCTCGGCGAAGAGGGGGCCGAGGCCTTCGGCATCCTGAACGAGAGCCTGATGGCCACCGACGAGGGCGCCGATACGATCCTGGGCGTCGCGACCGCCACGGGCCTGTTCGCCGACCCCGTCGCGGGCGGCGCGCTCGCCTTCGGCTATGCCGGGATCGATCCCACCCGCGACGCGCAGGCCGGCTCGCGGCTGCGGACGCGCGAGGGCGACGACACCATCACGGGCATCGCGACGGCGGCGGGCCGCGAGGACGTGGGCGCCTTCGGCCTGTTCTTCGAGGACGCGCGCACGGGCGGCGGGCGCGACCGCCTCTTCGGCAGCGGCACGGCCGAG
>JBCBPG010000867.1:0-2067 GCA_039820865.1 Pseudomonadota bacterium | reverse complement strand
TCGTCCCCTTCGGCCGCCACGACCTTCTCTTCGAGCTCGAGCCCTGGATGCGCCACATCCGCGCGAGCGCGCCCGGGACGCTGATCGTCAGCAGCCTGCGCGACCTGATTGGCAAGACCGTGCTGGCCGAGCAGACCGACTTGATCGCGCGCCTGGCCAACCGCTACTTCGACGCCGCGCTGGTGCATGCCGACCCGGCCTTCCTGCGCTTCGAAGAGTGCTTTCCCGAGGCTGGGCGGATCCGCTGCCCGGTACTGCATACCGGCTTCGTCGCCCAGCCCGCCGAGACGCAGCCGGTGGCGAGCGAGCGGCCCTTCATCCTCGTCAGCATCGGCGGCGGCCGGATCGGCGGAGAGGTGCTGGAGACTGCAGTCGAGGCCGCGCGGCTACTGGCGGACGAGCTGCCGCACGAATTCCGCCTCTTCACTGGCCCATTCCTCACCGATGCGGCATTCGCCGCGCTCGAGGCTCGGGCAGCCGGCCTGCCCAACGTGCGCATCGCGCGTTTCACCTCGCGGCTGATGGGCCAGATGCAGGCGGCGGCGCTGTCGATCAGCCTGGCCGGCTACAACACGACGATGAACGTGCTGCGCGCCGGCACGCCCGCGATCCTCGTGCCCATCGGCCATTACGACTTTGACTGCGAGCAACTGATGCGCGCCGAGAAGCTGGCCGCGCTGGGGGCGGTGGACATGCTGCGCACCGAGGCCCTTGGCCCCGCCGTGCTGGCCGAGCGCATCCGGGCGGGGCTCATGCGCGGGCGCAGCGCCAGTCCCTTCAACCTCGACGGGGCGCGCACGGCAACCGAGACGCTGGCCGGCCTCCTCGCCGGGCGCGCCGCCCCCCGCGCGCTGCAGGAGGCCTGAGATGCGCATCGCTTACGTGACCGGGCGCTTCCCCATGTTGTCCGAGCCCTTCATCATGAACCAGGTCGTCGGTGCGCTGCAGCGCGGCTGCGACGCCCATGTCTTCGCCGTGCAGGGCCGGCCGGAGGCGACCGGCAAGGTCCATGCCGACTTCGCCCGCCACCGTCTGGCCGAGCGGACGCATTACCCGGCCCAGCCGCCCGAGGGCACGGTCGCGCGCCGAGCCTCGGTCGAGGCCGCGCTCGCGTCGCTGGCCGAGGCGCAGCCGCGCGCGGCGGCCGCGCTGCGGCGCATGGCCGGGGCGCCCGGCCCGGTGCCCTGGAAGACGATCCTGCGCGGTGCCGAGATCGCCCGTCACGGCCCCTTCGACGTCATCCACTGCCAGTTCGGCTTCTTCGCCGACCAGGTGCTCGCGCTGCGCGAGGCCGGGGTGCATGACGCGGCCGTCGTCACGACCTTCCGCGGCGGCGACATCAGTCGCTATGTCGACGAGCAGGGCCCCGAGGTCTATGCGCGCACCTTCGCGGCCGGCGACCACTTCCTGGCCAACTGCGCCTTCTTCCGCGACCGGGCCGTCGCCATCGGCTGCCCGGCCGACCGGCTCGAGGTGCACGGCTCGGGCATCGACCTTTCGCGCTTCACCTACAAGGCGCGCCTTGCGCCCGCCGAAGGGCCAGTCCGCATCGCTACCACCGGCCGGCTGGTCGAGAAGAAGGGCGTGGTCTATGCGCTGGAGGCGGTGGAACTGCTCCGCCATGGCGGTTTCGACGTCCATTTCGACGTTCTGGGCGACGGGCCGCTGCGCGCGGAGCTCAAGGGTTATGCCGCGCGGCTCGGCATCGCCGAGGCCGTCACCTTCCACGGCTGGCGCACCCAGGCCGAGATCGTCGAGATCCTCGACGACTGTCACCTCTTTGTCGCCTCGAGCGTGACGGCCGATAACGGCGACCAGGACGCGCCGGTCAACACGCTCAAGGAGGCGATGGCCATGGGCCTGCCCGTGGTCGCCTCGGATCATGGCGGTATCCCGGAACTGGTGCGAGACGGTATCGCGGGCTTCCTGGTGCCAGAGCGGGACGGCAAGGCGATCGCGGTCGCCTTAGCGCGCCTGATTAGCCGTGCGCCGATGTGGCCTGACATGGGCGCTGCCGGCCGCGCGGCGGTGGCGGCGCAGTTCGACCTCGCCGCGCTGAATGACCGG
>JBCBPG010000866.1:0-2074 GCA_039820865.1 Pseudomonadota bacterium | reverse complement strand
GTGTCGGTGGTCTGCTGGCCCATGGTGTTGAGGAGGCGGGTGGCCTCGCGGAACTCCTCCTCCGTCAGCCGGGTCTCGCGGACGAAGGCGTGGAGATGGGTGGCCAGCGCGGTCAGGATCTCGCGCAGCCGCGGGTCCTCGGTCCGCGCCATCGCCGCCAGCACCGCGGGTGTCACGTCGTCGGGACCGCGGATCACGGCGCCACCTCCGCGGCGACGCCAGCCCCGGGGGCCGGATCGTGGTCGACGCGCACCCGCGCGCCGTTGGCGGCCGAGCGCTTGACCGCCTCGATCACGGCCAGCGCGGCGAGCCCGTCGCGCCCGCTCACCACCGGTGCCTCGCCATCGCGGATGACGCGGGCGAACTGGGCGGCCTGGGCGACCAGCGGATCGGCGAGGTCATGCGCCATGCGGGTGGCCGAGATCGGCTGCCACCAGTCCCGCGCGCCCCCGTCGGTCCAGAGCGCCAGGTTCGGCAGCGACAGCGAACCCAGCGTGCCGGCGATGCGGTAGCAGTCCTCGGGGGTCGCGGGATAGGCGGGGTTCTCGCGGGCGGTCATCTCCCAGGACCAGGGCGCGACCACCGTGTCGCAGACGCTGACCGTGCCGAGCACGCCGGTCTCGAAGCGGAGGATCATCACCGCCGCCTCCTCGGGCGCGTAGCCGCGGACCGGCCGGGCCTCCATCGCCGAGACCTCGGTGATGCGCCCGCAGAAGGACTGCAGGAGGTCGATGTCGTGGATCAGGTTGAGGAAGACCGGCCCCGCGCCCGCCTGCCGCCGCCAGGGGTCGTCGAAGTAGTAGTCGGGCTTCATGAACCAGGTCGTGCCATGGACGGTGACGGGCTGGCCGATACGGCCCTCGGCCACCAGCGCGCGGGCGCGGGCGATCAGCGGGTTGTGGCGGCGGTGATGGCCCGTGGCGAGCGGCAGGCCCGCCGCCTCGGCCGCCGCGACGATCCGGCGGCCACCCGCGACATCGGTGGCGATGGGTTTTTCGACCAGCAGCGGCAGGCCGGCGGCGAGGCAGGCGAGCGCGCCCTCGACATGGACCTGGTTGGGCGTGGCGAGATAGGCGCCGTCGACGCCGCCGGCCGCGACCATTGCCTCGATCGAGGGGTGGCAGGGAACGCCGTGCCGGGCCGCGACGCGCTGGCCGGCCTCGGCGGGGTCGACCACGCAGGCGAGCACGGCACCCTCGGCCGCCGCGATTGCCGCGGCATGGCGGTGGCCGATCATGCCGGCGCCGATGACGGCCAGGCGGACCGGCGCGGGCCTGCTCACGCCCGCCCGCCGGTCAGCGTCAGGACCCGGCGCAGGCCCGCCTCGTAGCCCTCGATCCCCAGCCCCGCGATCACCCCGTCCGCGCGGTGGGTGACGTAGGAGTGGTGGCGGAAGGCCTCGCGCTTGTGCGGCACGGTGATGTGCACCTCGATCACCGGGCCCTCGAAGGTCATCAGCGCGTCCAGCACCGCGACCGAGGTATGCGTCAGCGCCGCGGGGTTGATGACGATCCCGCAGGCCGCCTGGCGCGCCTCGTGGATCCAGTCGACGATCTGGCCCTCCCAGTTCGACTGGAGGAGGCGCAGGTCATAGCCCTCGGGCAGGAGCGCACGACAGTTCCGCTCGACATCGGCCAGCGTGTCGCGGCCGTAGATCTCGGGCTCGCGCTGGCCCAGCAGGTTCAGGTTCGGGCCGTTCAGGATGTAGATCGTCTTGGTCTGGGTCATGGTCTCTCGGTCCGGGGGGCGTCCAGCAGGGCGCGGGTGGCGCGGTGGATGGCGCGGGCGCGCTCGAGCGGCGGGCGGGTGTCGACCGCCATCGGCACCTCGACCGAGAGCGTGGCGTGGTCGGGCAGGGCGGCCAGCATCCCCGCGAGGTCGAGCGCGCCTTCGCCGGGGGGGAGGCGCCCGCCGCGGGCCTCGGCCAGGCGGCCGGCCATGTCGGCGGGCGGCGGGGCCGGCGCGTCGCAGAGCTGGACGCTGGCGAGGCGGGCAGGGGGCATGGCGGCGAGCGTCGCGGCCGTGCCGCCGCAGCGGGTGTGGTGCAGGGCGTCCGTCAGGTAGCCGATGGTCG
>JBCBPG010000865.1:0-2075 GCA_039820865.1 Pseudomonadota bacterium | reverse complement strand
TCGGCGAACCAGCGCATGTGCCAGGCGCGGAGGTAGTAGGAGCCCATCAGCCACCAGCGCCCGTCGCCCCAGTTGAAGACCGTGAGGTCGCCCTTGAGGCGGCCGTCGGGGGCGAGCATCGGCGCGAGGCGGGCGCGGCCGGGGTCGGGCAGGCGGGCGGCGAGCAGGCGGTCGAGCCAGTCGCGCGCGGCCGGCCCCGAGACCTCGAAGCGCGAGAAGCCGGCGATGTCGAGAAGGCCCACGGTCTCGCGCACGGCGCGGCATTCCCCGGCCACGATGGGTTCCGCGTTGGAGCGCTTGAGCGACGGCTTCTCCTCGAAGCCCTCGGGCGCGAAGTAGATCGGGACCTCGAGGCCCCAGGACGCGCCCCAGCGGGCACCGGCGGCCGCCATCTCGCTATGGGCCGGCGCCATGCGGAGCGGCCGGCCGGCGGGCAGCTGCTCGTTCGGGTAGGTCATGACGAAGCGGCGGGAGTAGAACTGGCCCGTCGTCTCGCGGATGAAGCGGCGGTTCTCGGCGAAGGGGCCGTAGCGGGCGACGTCCATGCCGTAGACATCGGCCTCGGGCTCGCCCTCGATCATCCACTCGGCCAGCGACTTGCCGACGCCGCCGCCCTGCAGGAAGCCCGCCATCACGGCGCAGGCGCACCAGTAGTTGCGCACCCCCGGGACCGGGCCCACGAGCGGGTTGCCGTCCGGGCTGAAGGTGAAGGCGCCGTTCACCCATTTGCGCACGCCCGCCGTCTCCAGCACCGGGTAGCGGCGGAAGCCGAGGGTCAGCTCGTTCTCGATGCGGTCGAGGTCCTCCTGCAGGAGCTCGATGCCATAGTTCCAGGGGGCGCCGTCCATCATCCAGTGCTTGTGGTCGATCTCGTAGATCCCCAGCAGCACGCCCTTCAGGTCCTGGCGGAGATAGGTGAAGCCCTCGAGGTCGACGGTCAGCGGCAGCTCGCGGTCGAGCGCCTCGATCTCGGGGATGTTCTCGGTCAGCAGGTAGTGGTGTTCGAGCGGGCTGACGGGCAGCTCGATGCCGGCCATGCGGCCGACCTGCTTGGCCCAGAGACCGCCGGCATTGACCACGTGCTCGCAGGTGATGTCGCCCTTTTCGGTCTCCAGCCGCCAGCCCTCCAGCGTCTGATGCAGCGCGAGGACGCGGTTGTGCTCGATCACCCTGGCGCCACGCTTGCGGGCGGCACCCGCATAGGCGTGCACGGTGCCGGTCGTGTCGACATAGCCCTCGCGGTCGGCCCACATGGCCCCGAGGATGCCGTCGGTCGACATGATCGGGCAGAGCGCCTGCGCCTCGTCGGGGGTGACGAGGCGGACGTCCTCGATCCCCATGGTCTGGAAGATGCGGTAGGCCGACTGGAGCCATTCCCAGCGCTCGGGCGTGCCGGCGAGGGTAAGGCCGCCGGTCATGTGCATGCCGACCGACTGGCCGCTCTCCTCCTCGATCACCGAGAGGAGGTCGATGGTATAGGCCTGCAGCGCCGCGATGTTCGGATCGGCGTTCAGGGCATGGACGCCGCCGGCCGCGTGCCAGGAGGAGCCGGCCGTCAGCACCGAGCGCTCGACCAGCGCGACATCCGTCCAGCCCAGCTTGGCAAGGTGGTAGAGGACCGAGGCCCCGACCACGCCGCCGCCGATCACGACCACCCTGTAATGCGCGCCCATGGCCACGGCCCTCCCGCACTGTACCGCCCGTCTCGGCGAACCGTGGACCGGGTCGGGGCACGTGTCTAGACAGTGCTGTCCATGCGGGGCGATGATGCGGTGCCCGGCTTGGCCTGGTGCGGCGCGGCGCGGACGTGGGCGGCGGTGGCGCGGCAGGACAGGACACCGAGGCTCACGGCCCGGTGTCGATCTGGACGGCGGGTCGCGCCCCCTCCGGCGTCAGGTTAGGATCGACTCACCCAACGCTTCGCTAACGCGGGACGCGAGGCGGACCCGCACCGCCGCAGCGTTGCGCCGCCCGGACGGTCAGCGTTCGGCAGTTGGTGACACTTCCGTGCGAAAGCTGACGCGGGAGGGCGCGGGAACGCCGGGCCACAGGGCGCGGGAACGCTGGGGTGTCGG
>JBCBPG010000864.1:0-2076 GCA_039820865.1 Pseudomonadota bacterium | reverse complement strand
GTCGAAGGCGTAGCGGATCGAGTCCTCCGGCCCGAGGCCCTGTTCGCGGCGCGCACGCTGGTACTTGGTGAGAAAGTGTACCGTGTCGTCGACGATGATGCCGAGCGAGATCGAGGCCACGACCGCGATCGAGAACCCGACCTCGCCGATCAGCAACGCCCAGACGCCGAAGGTGGCGAGGATCGGCAGGCCGTTGGGCACCAGCGACAGCGCGCCCATGCCGACCGAGCCCAGCGCCGCCATCATGATCAGCGCGATGGCGCCCACGGCGACGGCGAAGCCCAGGATCATGCTCTGCACGTTGCGGTCGGTGATGTAGGTGAACATCACCTGCGCCGAGGTCGGGCGCGCCTGCGCGTCCTCGGGGAAGTGCTCGGCGATATAGGCGCGCGAGGCGTCGAGGAAGGCCTTGGTCTCCTGCGTGGTCACATCGCCCATCGTCGCGGTCACCCGGGTCGCCGACTTGTCGATGTTGATCCGGTCGTTGAGGTCGAGGCCATAGGGCAGCGACAGCTCGTAGAGCAGCAGGTACTGCGCCGACAGCTCGCGGTCCTCGGGCAGCCGGTAATAGGCCGGATCGTCGCCGTGCAGGTTCAGGTTCAGCCGCTTCATGATGTCGCTCAGCGAATAGACGTGGGTGACGTCGGGCTGCGAGCGGAGCCACTCGGTAAAGCCCTCGAGGCGGGCGAGGAACTCGGGCTCGGACACGCCGCCCGTCGCGCCCGCAGGCACCGAGAACTCGATCGGGTAGAGACCGAAGTGCTGCGAGGCGGTGTCGCTGTCGTTCCGGAACTCGATACGGTGGTCGAAATACTGCACCCACTGGTCGTTGAACTGGATGGTCGGGATCAGCGCCACCAGCCCGAGGCAGGTGGCGATCGAGACCGGCAGCAGCACGCGCCGCGTCGCGATCACCCAGTCGGCGAGGCGGCGCATCGCGCCGGTGCCCTCGGCCGCCGCCGCCACGCGCACCGGCATCAGCGTGATCAGCGCCGGCAACAGCGTGATCGAGAAGGCCCAGGCGCCGAGGATGCCGAAGGCCGTCATGTTGCCGAGATGCCAGAACGGCGGCGCGTCCGAGAAGTTGAGCGCGAGGAAGCCGACGATGGTCGTCAGCGAGGTGATCGTGACGGCCAGGAAGTTGATGCGCATCGCCTCGACCAGCGCCTCGGCCTTGGCCAGGCCCCGGCGCATGGCGGCGCGCATCGAGATCAGGATGTGGATCGAATCCGCCACCGCCAGCGTCATGATCACCGTCGGCGCGCTGAAGGAGATCGGCGTGAGCTGCACCCCCATCAGGCCCCCCGCCCCCATGCCGACCAGCACCGAACAGGTGATCACGCCCAGCGTCGCCAGCGTCATGGTGATCGAGCGCAGCGCCACCAGCGCCGCCACCAGCACGACGAGATACATCGCCGGCACCAGCGTGGTCATGTCGCCGATCCCGCTCTCGGAGAAGGCATTGTTGAGCATCGAGACACCGGTGAGCGCGATCTCGATATCGGGGTGCTCGGCCAGGATCCGGTCGCGCAGCGCGCGCGCCGCGGCGGTGGCGGCGGGCACCTCGGTAAGGTCCACTTCGGGGTACTGCAGCACGACGTTGACGGCGGTCGAGCGGGCGTCGGGTGTGACCAGCTGGTCGCGGAGCAGCGGTTCGGCCAGCGCGATCCGCTCCTTTTCGGACAGCGCCGCGGCGTCGAGACCGGCGGCGCCCTTCACGAGGTCCTCGACGATCAGGTCGTCCTCGACCCCGCGTGTCGACTGGAAATTGGTGATGCTGTCGACGCGGATCGAATAGGGGATCTGCCAGGCCGCCTCGGTCAGCGCCTCGACCGCGGCCAGCGTCTCGGGCGTGAAGACATCGCCGCTCTCGGGCAGCAGCACGAACTGGATGTTGTCGTTCTTGGTATAGGTCGCCTGGAAGGTCTCGAAGGCCACCAGCTCGGGGTTATCGGTCGAGAAGAAGACCCGGTAGTTGTTCGCGATGCCGAGCCCGCTGGCGCCCGCGGCGATGGCCATGGTGACCGCCAGACAGGCTGCGATGACCGCGAAGGGGCGCGCGATGACGCTGCGTGC
>JBCBPG010000863.1:0-2077 GCA_039820865.1 Pseudomonadota bacterium | reverse complement strand
TACGAGATCGACCTGCAGGCCGCACCCTGGTTTGTCGAGCGCGCCGCCAGCCTCGGCCTCGATCCGGTCGAGGCGTCCACGCTGACCGTCCGCCTCGCCTATGCCTGCCTGTTTCTCGCGGTGCTGGTGGCGCTCCTCTGGCTCGCCGAACGCGCGCTGGCCTCGCCCTGGGGCCGGATGATGCGCGCCATTCGCGACAACGAGACGGCGGCGGCGGCGATGGGCAAGGATGTCGACGGGCGCAGGCTGGAGGTCTTCGTGCTGGGCTCGGCCGTCGTGGGCATCGCGGGGGCGATGCTGACGATGCTCGACGGCCAGTTCACGCCGGGGTCGTACAACCCGCTGCGCTTCACCTTCCTGATCTGGGTGATGGTGATCGTCGGCGGCTCGGGCAACAACTGGGGCGCGGTGCTGGGCGGGTTCCTCGTCTGGTTCGTCTGGGTCGAGGCGGAGCCGGCCGGGCGCTGGCTGGTCGAGACCGCCACCACGGGGCTCGGCGAGGGGCACTGGCTGGCCACCCACCTGGCCGAGGCGGCGCCCCATATGCGCATGGTCCTGATGGGCGCGATCCTGCTCCTGGTACTGCGCTTCAGCCCGCGTGGCCTCATCCCCGAACGCCGGGGCTGAGGCCCCCGCGTCGTGCCACCGCCCCGGACTGTCGCCATCGTGCATGCGCGGCGCGGGCGCGCGCCCGAAGGTCCGGCGGCGACGCGGGGGAGGGGGCGATGGCGGAACTGGACTGGCATGGCGCGCGGGGCGATCTCGACGGTCTCGCGCTGCTCGACCGCGCGCCCGATGACGCGGGCATCGACCTGGTCGCGGTGCGCGCCTGGCGCCAGGGCCGGGTCCGCGCCGAGATGGCCAGGCGCAGCATCGACGCGGTGATCCTCTCGGACGCGGTCAACATCCGCTATGCCACCGGCACGCGGAACATGCAGGTCTTCTCGCAGCGCAACCAGCCGGCGCGCTACCTGCTGCTGACGGCCGACCGCGCGATCCTTCACGAGTTCACCGGCTGCATGCACCTGGCCGAGGGCTTCGAGACCGTCGACGAGATCCGCCCCTCGCGCACCGCCAGCTTCGTGGCCGCAGGGCCCCGTATCGCCGAGCGCGAGCGCGCCTGGGCGGGCGAGATGGCCGACACGATCGCGGGCCTCGTGGGGCGCGGCGCGACCGTGGGGCTCGAGCGGCTGAACGCCGGCGCCGCCATCGCGCTGGCCGAACGGGGCCTGCGGATCGTCGATGCGCAGGAGCCGGTCGAGATGGCGCGCTGCATCAAGTCGGCCGAGGAGATGAAATGCGTGCGCGCCTCGCTCCGCGCGACCGAGCGGGGGATGGCGGCGCTGAGGGAGGCGATCCGACCGGGGCTGACCGAGGTCGAGCTCTGGTCGGTGCTGCACGCGGCGATCATTGCCCAGAACGGCGACTACATCGAGACGCGCCTCCTCAATACCGGGCCGCGGACCAATCCCTGGTTCCAGGAGACCTCGGACCGGGTGATCGGGGCGAACGAGCTGATCGCGCTCGATACCGACGTGGTCGGCTGCCACGGCTACTATGCCGACTTCTCGCGGACCTTCCACTCGGGGCCGGGCCGCCCGACGGCGGGGCAGCGCGATCTCTACAGGACCGCCCACGAACAGCTGCACCACAACATGGGGATCCTGCGCCCGGGCATGACCTTCCGCGACTATGCCGAGGCCGCCTGGGACATCCCCGACCGCTTCTGGGCCAACCGCTACTACCTCTCGGCGCATGGCTGCGGGATGACGGGCGAGTACCCCTATCTCTACCACCGCGGCGACTTTCCGGATGCGGGGTATGACGGCGTGATCGAACCGGGCATGACGCTCTGCGTCGAGAGCTTCATCGGCGCCGAGGGCGGGGGCGAGGGCGTCAAGCTCGAGCAGCAGCTCCTCGTCACCGAGACCGGCACCGAGCTTCTCTCGCGCTTTCCCTTCGAGGAGGCGCTGCTGGCCTGAGCGCCACGCGGCCTGTGCCGCGCAGTGCGGGCCCCCCGGCCCCGCGCCACCGGCGCAAGCGGGTGGGCGGGCGGGGCTCGCGCCGGTCGCGCGGG